>NZ_JBAKHO010000061.1:0-30984 GCF_036902735.1 Micromonospora lacuserhaii
CACGATCGGACTTGGGCGGCTGGCCGAGATCGGGCCGGTGCCCTGGCAGGCCGGGGCGGTCGGCACCGCCGTGGTCACGGTCGGCGCCGTGCTCGGGGCCGCCGCCGCCCGGGTGGTCGCCCGGCCGGCGACGCCGCCCCGGCCGCCGCGCGCCCGCATCCCGGCCGATCCGCCCCCGGCCCGCGGCTGACCCGGCAGTACGACGAAGGGGCGCCCCGGCCGGCCCGGGACGCCCCTGTCGCATGGTGGGTCAGTACGTGCCGGGCATGTTGATGCTCAACGCGACGGCCACGATCTGCAGGATGCCGAAGAGCAGGCCGACGCCGCCGCAGATCAGGCCGGTGAGGGCCTGGCTGCCGTTGTTCGCCTCGCCCCGGGCAGCCTTCTGTCGACCCAGCCAGCCGGTGACCAGGCCGGCGATGCCCAGCGGGATGCCCAGGTAGCAGCAGGCCAGCGGGATCGACGCGATACCGAGGATCATCGCCACCAGGCCCAGGGTGTTCTGGCCCTGGGTCTGCGGGTACCCGGCGCCCGGGTAGGTCGGCGCGCCGTAGGGCTGCTGGCCGTACGGGTCCTGGTACGGCTGTTGGCCGTACGGCTGGGCCGGCGCGGGCTGGCCGTAGGGCTGGCCCGAGGTCGGCTGCCCGTACCCCGGCTGCCCGTAGGGCTGCCCCGAGGTGGGCTGCCCGTACGGGGCCTGCGGCTGCTGGCCGTACGGCGGCTGCGGCTGCTGGCCGTACGGCGCCTGCGGCGGCGCGGCGTACGGATCCTGCGGCTGCCCGTACGGTTGCCCCGAGGTGGGCTGCTGACCGTACGGGTCGTGCGGGGGCTGCTGACCGTACGGGTCCTGTCCGGGCTGCATGTGACGGCTGCTCCTCAGTCGATGGTCGGTCAGTACGTGCTGTTGTCGGAGCCCATGATGCTCGCCAGGCCACCCGCGAGGCAGCACACGATGGAGATCACCCAGAGGGCGATGCCGACGATCAGCGCCCACTTGGACCACTTCTTCGACTCGGCGGCGGCGGCCTGCGCGCCGGCGTAGTCGCCCTGCTGGATCAGCGGGTTGACCTTCGAGGCGTTGATGATGGCCGGGATGGCCAGCGGCCAGCAGAAGAAGATGGCGACGATGGACATCGTCATGTTGTTGTTGATCGGCTGCTGCTGCGGGGCGTTGGGGTAACCGGGCTGCATCGGGGCTCCTCGTTCGGACGGCACACGTCCGTGCCGGATCATCGGTGAAGGGTGCGGCGGCGGGCGTACGCCGGCCACCGAGCGACCGGCAGCGTATCGCGCCGGCGCCAGCCGGGAGATCATCCGAATCGCCGCTGCCCGATCGCTGGGCGTCCCGACCTGCCCGATAGGGTTGGCCGTGTGACCGAGCCCGCGTCCGTCGCCCGCCTCGTCGTCCTCGTCTCCGGTTCCGGCAGCAACCTCCAAGCGCTGCTGGACGCCGCCGCCGACCCCGCGTACGGGGCGCGGGTGGTGGCCGTCGGCGCGGACCGGGACGGGATCGCCGGCCTGGACCGGGCCGCGGCCGCGGGCGTGCCGACCTTCGTCGACCGGCTCAAGGACCACCCGACCCGGGACGACTGGGACGCGGCGCTGACGGCGCACGTCGCCGAGCACCAGCCGGACCTGGTCATCTCCGCCGGCTTCCTCAAGCTGGTCGGGCCGCGGTTCCTGGCCGCCTTCGGCGACCGCTACCTCAACACGCACAACACCCTGCTGCCGGCGTTCCCCGGCATCCACGGCCCGCGCGACGCCCTCGCCTACGGGGTGAAGGTCACCGGGGCCACCCTCTTCTTCGTCGACGCCGGGATGGACACCGGGCCGATCGTCGCCCAGGTCGCCGTGCCGGTACTGGACGACGACGACGAGGAGACGCTCACCGAGCGCATCAAGGAAGCCGAGCGCCGCCAGCTCGTCGAGCAGGTCGGTCGCCTGGTCCGTGAAGGTTGGACGATCACCGGAAGAAAGGTCACGGTCCCGTGAGTTCCACTCAGGACGAGCGCCGCTCGATCAGGCGGGCCCTGGTCAGCGTCTACGACAAGACCGGCCTGGTCGAGCTGGCCCGGGCCCTGCACGGGGCCGGGGTGGAACTCGTCTCGACCGGCAGCACCGCGTCGACCATCTCCGGCGCGGGCCTGCCGGTGACCCCGGTGGAGCAGGTGACCGGTTTTCCGGAGATCCTCGACGGCCGGGTGAAGACCCTGCACCCGAAGATCCACGGTGGTCTCCTCGCCGACCTGCGCAAGGACTCCCACGCCGCCCAGCTCGACGAGCACGGCATCGCCGGGATCGACCTGCTGGTCTCCAACCTCTACCCGTTCCAGGCCACCGTCGCCTCGGGCGCGAGCCAGGACGAGTGCGTCGAGCAGATCGACATCGGCGGGCCGGCGATGGTCCGGGCGGCGGCGAAGAACCACGCCTCGGTCGCGGTGGTGACCGACCCGGCCGCGTACCCCGCGTTGCTGGCCGCGCTCGGCGCCGGCGGCTTCACGCTGGCCCAGCGCAAGGTGCTGGCCGCCCGGGCGTTCGCCGTCATCGCCGAGTACGACGTGGCGGTCGCCGAGTGGTGCGCCCAGGAGCTGGCCCCGGCGGACGACTGGTGGCCCGAGTTCGCCGGTCTGACGCTGCGCCGCCAGGCGGTGCTGCGCTACGGCGAGAACCCGCACCAGCACGCCGCCGTCTACACCGACCCGTCCAGCCCGGCGGGCCTGGCCCAGGCCGAGCAGCTGCACGGCAAGGAGATGTCCTACAACAACTACGTCGACGCGGACGCCGCCTGGCGGGCCGCGAACGACTTCCCGGACCAGCCGGCGGTGGCGATCATCAAGCACGCCAACCCGTGCGGGATCGCGGTCGGCGCGGACGTGGCCGAGGCGCACCGCAAGGCGCACGCCTGCGACCCGGTGTCGGCGTTCGGCGGCGTGATCGCGGTGAACCGCCCGGTGAGTGTGGAGCTGGCCCGGCAGGTGGCCGAGATCTTCACCGAGGTCGTGGTCGCCCCCGGCTTCGACGAGGGCGCCGTGGAGATCCTCCAGGCCAAGAAGAACATCCGGCTGCTGCACGCCCCGGCCTTCGACCCACTGCCGGCGGAGTGGCGGCAGGTCACCGGCGGCGTACTGGTGCAGCTGCGGGACAAGGTCGACGCCGAGGGCGACGACCCGGCCAACTGGCGGCTGGCCACCGGTGAGGCGGCCGACGAGGCGACCCTGCGGGACCTCGCCTTCGCCTGGCGGGCGGTCCGCGCGGTGAAGAGCAACGCCATCCTGCTGGCCAGGGACGGCGCCACCGTCGGGGTGGGGATGGGTCAGGTCAACCGGGTCGACTCGGCCCGGCTGGCGGTCGACCGGGCCGGCGCCGACCGCGCCCGTGGCTCGGTCTGCGCCTCGGACGCGTTCTTCCCGTTCGCCGACGGCCCGAAGATCCTCATCGACGCCGGCGTGCGCGCGATCGTCCAGCCCGGCGGCTCGATCCGCGACGAGGAGACCATCGCCGCCTGCAAGGAGGCCGGCGTGACGATGTACCTGACCGGCACCCGGCACTTCTTCCACTGATCGATCGGCGCCGCTCGGCGGGCTGAGCGGGGGAAAAGGTGGACCGGCGGGCCGTTGCCCGCTGACAAGCGTTGTTGCTAGCGTGAGGCCGCCCGGCGATCCACCCTCCCCGATTCCCTCCGCCGCCCTTCCCCTCGCGCGACCGTCCACGGTCGTCCGCCGGGAACGCGCCGGACATCCCGTACCGGCAGGTCCGCCATGCGCATGGTCGAACGGTTGACGTCCGTCGCCGTCGCGCTGGCGTTCGTCCTGGCGGGGCTCGGGGTGCCCAACTGCCCGATCGGTCACGACGCCGACCACGGTCCCGCCGGGCAGCACGCCGCGGCCGGCCACGTCCTGGTCGACCCCGCCACGCCGGTCGCCCTACCGGACTCCGTAGCCACGGACCGGGCCGGCAGCGGCACCAGCGTCCTCGTCGCCGTCCCCTGCGCCGACCATCGGAGCGCGGCCGGCGTCGGCGACGGGCCGGACGACCAGACCCACCCGGTGCTGTCGGCGGCCGGTGTCCCGCCGCGCGCGACGCCGGTGGCCACCGGCTACCGGCAGCCCGCGCACCCGCTTCCGCGCCTTGGCGCCACCGGCAGCCGGGCGCCACCCGCGCGTACCGCCTGACCCGTCGTCCGCCGCCGCCCGATCCGGCCCCGACTCCGCCTGCGCGGACCGGCCCGCCGGACCGTCCGCCGCCGCCGACCCGGGTCGCCACGACCATCCCCACGACCACGGACGTGTGCGGGACGATCCCCGCCGCCGCGGTTCTCCTCCGCCGGGCCACCCTGCCCGGCACCCCTTGAATCCTGGAGGATTCGCATGTCGAAGTTCCGCTGGCGCAAGCCGGCGACAATCGCGGGCGCGCTGGTGCTGACCGCCGCGCTGGGTGGCGTCGCGGCCACCAACCACGAGGTACAGGAATTCCTCGGTCTGGCCGAGGAGCCGGGCGCCAACCTGCCCTGGCACCCCCGGGAGTTCGCCGAGATGGCCGCCGGGGAGAACTCCGAGGAGGCCGGCGAGGAGGCGTTCGAGGCCCGGATCATCGCCGAGCAGTTCGCCCAGGCCCGCTCCGCGCCCGGCATCGTCGCGCCGGGGGCGTACTCCAACGCGTTCAGCCAGCTGGGCGGCCTGCCGGTGACCAACGGCAGCTGGCGCGAGGTCACGAAGATCAAGTACGACGGTGACGACCCGCGCTACCGCGACTACGCCTCCAACTCCTCCGGGGGCGCGGGCCTGCAGACCGGCCGGATCACCGGCCTCGCCGCCGACAACAGCGGCTACGTCTACGCGGCCGGCGCGGACGGTGGCGTGTGGCGGTCCTCGACCGGCGGCGGGAGCTGGACGCCGATCACCGACCAGCTGCCCACCCTGTCCAGCGGCGACGTGGTGCTCGCCACCGACGGCTCCCTCTGGTACGCCACGGGCGAGGCGAACACCGGCGCCACCTCGTACGTCGGTGCCGGCGTCTACCGGCTCGCCAACCCGAAGACCGGGCAGTTCGCCGCGTCCGACCGGGTCGGCGGCACCGAGCTGGAGAGCTCGGTCATCAACAAGCTGCGCTTCTTCGACGGCAAGGTCTGGGCCGCCACCAACCGGGGCCTCTACTCGCACTCGATGGCCAGCGGCTCCGGTGCGTGGAAGTTCGAGTGGGCGCCGAACCCGAGCTACCTGCCGGGTGGGGCGAACGCGGGCACGGCCAACGCGGCGTACAAGAACATCGTCAACGACGTGGCCGACGACCCGCGCAACCCCAGGCACGTCGTGGTGGCCTCGGCCTGGCGGTCGGGCGACACCTACAACGGCTTCTACGAGACCGCCGACTACACCGCGGGCGGCTGGGCGAAGGTCAACCCGACCGGTTCCATGCCGGCCGACGACATCGGCTACGTGACGTTCGCCTTCTCCGCCGACGGCGGCAAGCTGTACGCGATCAACCAGTCGCCGGCCCTGCTGAACAAGCCGGCCGGCAACGTCAACAGCTACCTCGACGGCATCTACGTCTCCAACAACGGCTCGCCCGCCGGGCCGTGGAGCAAGATCGCCGACTCGAAGAAGCTGGGCAACTCCGGTTCCGCGCTCAAGCAGACCGTGATCGGCAAGGGCTACGGACCGGGCATCCAGGCCTGGTACAACCAGTTCCTGACGGTCGACCCGGCCAACCCGAACCACGTCTGGGCGGGTCTGGAGGAGGTCTACGAGTCGACCGACGCCGGCGCCAACTGGAAGACCGTCGGGCCGTACTGGAACTTCGGCTTCTCCTGCTGGAACATCAGCGACGCGCAGAACACCTGCAACAAGACCACCCACTCCGACCAGCACTCGGTGGCGGTCGGCAACGGCTTCGTCTACGTCGGCAACGACGGCGGCATCTACCGCCGGCCGGTCAACGGCAAGACCGACAAGGAAGGGCACGCCACCGACTGGCAGAGCCTCAACGACGGCACCATCGACGCCCTCCAGTACTACTCGGTCTCGGTGGGCAGGGACCCGGCCAAGGCCGGCACGGTCGTCTCCGGTGGTCTGCAGGACAACGGCGCCTCGGTGCTGCGCGCCGGCGACACCGTGATGGGGTCGAACTTCGGTGGTGACGGCGGCGACTCGCTGGCCGACCCGGCCAACGGCTGCCGCCAGGTCCAGGAGTACACCAACCTGGCCATGCGGTCGACCGAGAACTGCAACGCCAACCCGGGGCCCGGCACGGCGGAGACCTCCACCTCGCGGGACATCCAGCCGTACACATCGTCCCCGGGTGACGAGCCGGCCCGGTTCATCGCGCCGTTCGCGGCCGACGACCACGACGCGAACACCTGGGTCGCCGGTGGCCAGCACGTCTGGGTGAACACCAAGGGCTACGCGATCGCCGACGGCAAGGGCTGGCGCAACGTCTTCGACCTGGGCGCCGGCCACACCGCCACCTCGGTGGCGGTCTCCGGCGGCACCGCGTACGTCGGCTGGTGCGGGCCGTGCAACAACTCGGGCTTCACCCGGGGTGTCGCGGTCGGCAAGGTCAACGACCCGGCGAGCTGGCACCAGATCACCCTGCCGGGTGACTTCCCGAACCGGTTCGTGCAGGGTGTCGGCGTCGACCCGGCCAACGGGGCGCACGCCTTCCTCGCGATCAACGGGTTCTCCCGGCGGTTCACCGAGGGCCCGGGCGCCGGTGTCGGCCACGTCTACGAGACCACCGACGCGGGCGCGACCTGGAAGGACGTCTCGACGAACCTGCCGGACGTGCCGGCCAGCTCGGTCAAGGAGCTGCCCAACGGCGCGCTGGTGCTCGCCACCGACCTGGCCACCTTCTACCGGGCGCCGGGCGCCACCGGGTGGCAGCGGCTCGGCACCGGCCTGCCGCTGACCGTCGGCATGGACGTCGAGTACCACGCGGCCGACAACTCGCTCTACGTGGCCACCCACGGCCGCGGCATCTGGGCGTTCAACCTGGCCCAGCTCTGAGCACCGCCGGCGCGGCCCGGCCCTGACCCTGGCGCGCTCCGACGGCAGGCGGCCCCGCCCCCCTCCTCCGGGGGCGGGGCCGCCGCCGTCCCGGCCTGCCCTGCCGCCCGCGCCCGGGCCTGTCCCCGTCCCGGGGCGCGGGCCGGGCGCGGGTGGGTGCGGCGTCAGGGGGTGGGACGTACCTCGGCGAAGTGGCAGGCCGACGGGTGGGGGTCGGCGGCGCGGGGAACCGCGGGCGGGTCCTCGCGGGCGCAGACCTCCTGGGCCTTCCAGCAGCGGGTACGGAATCGGCAGCCGGACGGCGGGTCGGCCGGGCTCGGCACGTCGCCGGTGAGCCGGATGATGTTCCGGTCGTTGCGGGCGTCCGGGTCGGGCACCGGCACCGCCGAGAGCAGGGCCTGGGTGTACGGGTGGGTGGCCCGCTCGTAGATCTCGTGCTCGGTGCCGATCTCCACGATCCGGCCGAGGTACATCACCGCGACCCGGTCCGAGATGTGCCGGACCACCGACAGGTCGTGCGCGATGAAGATGTACGACAGCCCGAACTCGTCCTGGAGCTTCTCCAGCAGGTTGATCACCTGGGCCTGGATGGAGACGTCCAGCGCGGAGACCGGCTCGTCGCAGACGATCACCTCGGGCCGCAGGGCGAGCGCCCGGGCGATGCCGATGCGCTGCCGCTGGCCGCCGGAGAACTGGTGCGGGTAGCGGTTGACGTGCTCCGGGTTGAGCCCGACGACGTCCAGCAACTCCTGCACCCGCTTGCGCTTGCTCCCCTTCGGGGCCGCGTCCGGGTGGATGTCGAACGGCTCGCCGATGATGTCGCCGACCGTCATCCGCGGGTTCAACGAGGTGTACGGGTCCTGCATGACCATCTGCATGTTGCGGCGTACCCGGCGCAGCTCGGACCCGGAGGCCTTGAACAGGTCCTTCCCCTCCAGGGTGGCCCGTCCGGAGGTGGGCGTCTCCAGCCGCATCAGCAGCCGGGCCAGGGTGGACTTGCCGCAGCCGGACTCGCCGACGATGCCCAGCGTCTCGCCGCGGCGCAGCTCGAAGCTGACCCCGTCGACCGCCTTCACCGCGCCGGTCTGCTTCTGGAAGATCACGCCCTGGGTGATCGGGAAGTGCTTGACCAGGTTGTCGACGGCGAGGATCGTCTCGCCGCGGACCTTGGTCGGGCTAGCGGGCGCTGTCATCACGGACCTCCTGCGCGAAGTGGCACGCGCTGGTCCGGCCGTCGCCGAGGACCAGGTCGTGCGGCACCTCGTCCACGCAGACCTGCTGCACGTACGGGCACCGGGGGTGGAACGGGCAGCCGGAGGGGATCCGCATCAGGTTCGGCGGCAGCCCCTTGATCGTGGAGAGCTCCTGGCCGCGGACGTCCAGGCGCGGGATCGACTCCAGCAGACCCTTGGTGTACGGGTGGGCCGGCGCCCGGTAGAGCGAGCGGACGTCGGCGTGTTCGATGATCCGGCCGGCGTACATGACGGCGATCCGGTCCGCGACGCCGGCGACCACGCCGAGGTCGTGGGTGATCAGGATCATCGCCATGTTCAGATCGCGGCGCAGGTCGGCCAGCAGGTCCATGATCTGGGCCTGCACGGTGACGTCCAGCGCGGTGGTGGGCTCGTCGGCGATCAGCACCTTCGGGTTCATCGCCAGCGCCATCGCGATCATGACGCGCTGCCGCATGCCGCCGGAGAACTGGTGCGGGTAGTCGCTGATCCGCCGGGCCGCGTCCGGGATCTTGACCAGGTCCATCAGCTCGATCGCGCGACGCCGCGCGTCGGCCCGGGACATCTTCTCCCGCTGGCGCAGCGTCTCGCCGATCTGCCAGCCGACCGGGAAGACCGGGTTCAGCGCGGAGAGGGCGTCCTGGAAGATGATCGCGATCTCCTTGCCGCGCACCTGCCGGCGCTGCTCCTCGGGCAGGGTGAGCAGGTCCCGGCCCTGGTAGAGGATCTGGCCGGAGCGGATCAGCGCCGGGGGAGTGTCCAGGATGCCCATGATCGCCTGGGCGGTGACCGACTTGCCGGAGCCGGACTCGCCGAGCACGGCGAGGGTCTCCCCGGCGTCCAGGTGGTACGACACCCCGTTGATCACCCGGGCCACGCCCTCGCCGGTACGGAACTCGACGTGCAGGTCCCGTACCTCGAGCAGGTGGCCGGCCGGCGGGGTGGGGGAGGCCGGCGTGGGCTGGACGGCTGACTGGGTCACAGGGCCTGCCTTTCGCTCGCGACTGCGGGGCTCGCTTCGCTCACTCCTCGCGCTCGCACGTAGGTCACCGCAGCTTCGGGTCGAAGGCGTCGCGGATCGCGTCGCCCAGCATGATGAAGGCGAGCACGGTCAGCGCCAGGAAGACGGACGGGACGATCAATGGGGTCGCCGACTCGCGCAGGTGCACCCGACCGGCGTCGATGTCGATGCCCCAGGAGATGGTCGGCGCCTTGAGGCCGATGCCGAGGAAGCTCAGCGTCGCCTCGGCCGCGATGAACGAGCCGAGCGCGATGGTGAGCACCACGATCGCCGGGGCGAGCGCGTTGGGCAGGATGTGCCGCCACATGATCCGGCCGTTGCCGGCGCCGAGCATCCGGGCCGCGGCCACGTAGTCCTGCTCCTTGGCGGTGATCACCGAGGAGCGGACCACCCGGGCCGCGGTGGTCCAGCCGAGCACCGCCAGTACGAAGATCACCGCGAAGAGCCGGACGTTGTCGCTGCTGGTGCTCACCCGCTTGAGCAGCACGATGGCGGCGAGCAGCAGCGGGATGCCGAGCACGATGTCGATCACGCGGGAGAGCACCGCGTCGATCCAGCGGCCGAAGTAGCCGGCCAGCATCCCGACGACCAGCGCGATGATGCCGGTGATCAGCGCGGAGAGCGCGCCGACTAGCAGCGAGGCGCGGGCACCGTATACGGCCCGGGCGTACGTGTCGCAGCCCTGGAAGTCGTACCCGAAGATCGCCCCGCCGGACGCTCCGGCGTGCTGCCGGGAGAGCACGCAGTCGCGCGGGTCGTTGGCGGTGAAGAGCGAGGGCACGGCGGCCATCGCGGCGACCAGCACGACCAGGGTCAGGCTGATCCAGAAGATCGGGTTGCGGCGCAGGTCGCGCCAGGCGTCGCCGGCCAGGCTGCGCGGCTTGTGCGGCGCGCCGACCTGGTTGGGTGCCCCGGGCTCGCCGGACACGCCCCGCCGCGCGGCCTGATTCTCCGTCGCGGCGACAGTCTCGAAGTCACTCATAGCGGATCCTCGGGTCGAGTACGGCGTACAGGACGTCCACCACCAGGTTGGAGATGAGGTAGACCACGACGAGCACGCTGACGATGCCCACCACCAGCGGACCGTCCTCGGTGCGGATGCCGCGGAACAGGTTGAAGCCGACGCCGGGGATGTTGAACACGCCCTCGGTGATGATCGCGCCGCTCATCAGGTTGCCCAGCTCGACGCCGAGGAAGGTGATCACCGGGATGAGCGAGTTGCGCAGCACGTGCACGCTGATGATCCGCCGCTTCAGCAGGCCCTTCGAGCGGGCGGTGCGGACGTAGTCGGCGCGCAGGTTCTCCGCCACCGAGGTACGGGTCAGCCGCAGCGCGGTGGCCAGCGAGAGCGAGCCGAGCACGATGCCGGGGAGCAGCAGTGCGTACAGGTCGGGCTCGGCGCCGGCGGTGGGCGGGAAGAGCTGCCACTTCACGCCGAGGAAGTACTGCGCCAGGGGGGCGAGCACGATGGTCGGGATGCCGAGCACGAGCAGGGTCAGCACCAGCGTGGAGTTGTCGAAGATGCTGGCCCGACGAATTCCGGCGAGCACCCCGGCGGTGACGCCGACGAGGATCGTCACGATCATCGCGATGAGCGCCAGCTTGACGGTGACCGGCCAGGCGGCGGCGAGGATGTCGCCGATCTGGCGGCCGGTCAGTGACTGCCCGAGGTCGCCCTGCAGCAGGTTCTTGATGTAGTCGAAGTAGCGGTAGAAGAAGCCACCGACGCCGGTGGCGTCCAGGTGGTACTTCTCCGTGAGGTATGCCCGCTGGGCGGCGGTGACCGGGCGTTCGCCGGCGAGCGCCTGGATGGGATCGCCCTGGCCGGCGAACATCAGGGCGTAGACGATCAGCGTGGTCCCGAAGAAGGCGAGGACCATCTGGAGCAGACGCCGCAGAACGAAGCGGAACATACTTGGCAGTCTCTCTGAAAACGGGCTAAGACGGGGCGGGTCGGGCCATCGTCCGCCGATGGCCCGACCCGTCGTACCGGTGTTACTTGACGGCCTCGATCTTCAGCAGGTCGACCCGGTCGAAGAGATCCATCTCCACGTTCTTGACCTTGGTCGAGTGTCCGAAGTTGTTCTGGCCGAACCGGAGCGGGATCACCGGCATGTCCTTGGCCAGCAGGTCCTCCGCCGCCTGGTACTTCTTGATCGCCTCTTCCTCGGTCGGGGCGCTGGCGCCCTCGGCGAGGAGCTTGTCGAACTGCGGGTTGCTGTAGCCGTAGTAGTTCGACGAGCCGTTGGTGCTGTACAGCGGGCCCAGGTAGTTCTCCATGGACGGGTAGTCCATGACCCAGCCCATCCGGAACAGGCCGACCGGCTGCTTCGCCTTGAGCTTGGTCAGCAGGTCCGCGAACTTGGGCTCGGCGGTGCCGACGCACTCCACGCCCAGGTTGGCCTTGAGCTGGTTGCAGGTCGCGTCGATCCAGTCCTTGTGGCCACCGTCGCCGTTGTACGACAGCTCGATCTTGGACGGGCCGCCCGCGGCCTGGTACATCGCCTTGGCCTTGGCCGGGTCGAACGTGCCGGCCTCGCCGATGGTGTTCTCCCGGTAGCCCGCCACGACCGGCGAGACGAAGGAGCGCGCCGGCTGCTGCGAGTCCTTGAAGATCGACTTGGTGATCTCGTCCCGGTTGATCGCCATCGAGATGGCCTTGCGCACCTCGGGCTTGCTGAACTCCTTCTGGAACGTCGGGAAGGAGAGCACCTGCAGCGACGAGGCCGGGCTCTGCTGGAACCGGTCACCCAGGTCGGTGCCGGCGGTGGACAGGTTCTCGGTCGGGATCGTCTTGATCACGTCGAGGTTGTCCGAGAGCACGTCCGCGTACGCGGCCGTCGGCTGCTGGTAGATGCGGAACTCGACGCCGCCCACCTTCGGCTTCTCGCCGGGGAAGGCGTCGTACTTGGCGACCTCGACCTTGGCGTCGTGCTGCCAGGAGCCCTTCATCTTGAACGGGCCCTGACCGATCGGCGCCTGCTCGTAGCCCTCGGCCAGCACGCCGGGGGCCGAGAAGGCCACCTTCGGCAGCGGGTAGAAGGCCGTGTAGCCGAGCATCGTCTTGAACTCGCTGTACGGCTCGGACAGCGTCACGGTGAAGGTGAGGTCGTCGACCTTCTTCAGCCCGGAGAGCGTCTTCGCGGTCGGCTTCTCGCCCTGGAGGGCGTCGTAGCCGGCGACCTTCTCGAAGAAGTAGCTCGAGTTCTGGCCGTTCGGGGCGTACGCGCCGTAGTTCCAGGCGTCGATGTAGTTCTGGGCGGTGACCTTCTCGCCGTTGTGGAAGGTGTAGCCGTCCTTGAGCTTGATCGTCCAGACCTTGTTGTCCGACGACGTCACGGACTGGGCCGCCACCTCGAAGGGCTTGTTGGCCTCGTCGTAGTCGACCAGCGGGCTGAACAGGGCGCTGAGCACCTGCGATCCGCTCGTCTCGTTGGTGTTGGTCGGCACCAGGTGCTGCGGCTCGGCGATCTCGATCCGCACGGCCGCAGTGGGGTCGCTCTGACCGGATCCGCCATCGCCGCCCGAGCCGCAGGCCACCAGGCCCAGGGTCACCGCGAGCGGGAGAGCGGTCCAGGCAGCCAGCCTACGAACTCGCATTGAGACTCCTCATCTCCTCACGCTGCGCAGTCAGGCCCGGCGTTGGGTGACGCTGCGCAACAATCGGCAACGGTAGGTCGCCGGCCGTCCATTCGACAACGAGAGCGTTGCGAACCGGTAACAGCTAGGCCACCCCGGTCTTGTCGCCGGCCGGGCCGTCTGCTATCAGGGGCTCCTCGTTTTCGCAGGCCGAGAGGGGTTGAGCGGGAGCCTTCCCGGCCCGGGAGCGCACTCCGGCCCGGGTCGGGGTGTCTCGGTGACACTGTCCGCTCTGTGCCACTTGATGATCGACTGTCCGTCCCAACATGTGGCGCGACCCACAGACCACTACTGTCGGTGACTAAGCCCACGTAACGGAAAGTCACCGTCTGCTGTCGGCGGCTCGACAGGCCGCAGCCGTGAGACGATCAGGGCGTGACGGCGACGATCCTGGACGGCAAGGCCACCGCGGCGGAAATCAAGGACGAGCTGCGGACGCGGGTGAAGGCCCTCGCCGAGCGCGGCGTCACCCCGGGCCTGGGCACGGTCCTCGTCGGCGCCGACCCGGGCTCCCAGGCGTACGTCAACGGCAAGCACCGCGACTGCGCCGAGGTCGGCATCGCCTCCATCCGCCGGGAGCTGCCCGCCGACGCCACCCAGCAGCAGGTCGACGACGTGCTCGCCGAGCTGAACGCCGACCCGGCCTGCCACGGCTACATCGTCCAGCTCCCGCTGCCGGCCCACCTCGACACCCAGCGGGTGCTGGAGCTGATCGACCCGGACAAGGACGCCGACGGCCTGCACCCGGTGAACCTCGGCCGGCTGGTGCTCGGCTACGACGCTCCACTGCCCTGCACCCCGCGCGGCATCGTCGAGCTGCTCCGCCGGTACGACGTCCCGCTGCGCGGCACCAAGGTGGCGCTGGTCGGCCGGGGCAACACGGTGGGCCGCCCGCTCGGCCTGCTGCTCACCCGACGCAGCGAGAACGCCACCGTGACGCTCTGCCACACCGGCACCCTCGACCTCGCCGCGCACACCCGCGCCGCCGAGATCGTGATCGTCGCCGCCGGGGTGCCCGGGCTGCTCACCGCCGAGATGGTGACCCCGGGCGCGACGGTGGTCGACGTCGGCATCACCCGGGTCGTCGGGCCGGACGGCAAGGGCCGCTACACCGGCGACGTGGACCCGGAGGTGGCCGAGGTGGCCGGCAAGGTGGTCCCGATGCCCGGCGGCGTCGGGCCGATGACCCGGGCCATGCTGCTGACCAACGTGGTGGAGCGCGCCGAGCGCGGCTGATACCGGACGCCCGTGACATCCGCCCCATCCTGGCGATGGCCGCCGCCCCTGGCCCGATCGATGCCAGGATGACTGATACGGTCCGGAAAACCGACTGGTATCAGGGAGTGGGACGACCATGGGTAAGAAGGTCACTGTCGTCGGGGCCGGCTTCTACGGCTCCACCACCGCACAGCGCCTGGCCGAGTACGACGTCTTCGACACCGTTGTGATCACCGACATCGTGGAGGGCAAGCCGGCGGGTCTCGCGCTGGACCTCAACCAGTCCCGCGCGGTCGAGGGCTTCGAGACCAAGGTCGTCGGCGTCACCACCGGCCCGAACGGCGAGGGCTACGAGGCCATCGAGGGCTCCGATGTCGTCGTCATCACCGCCGGCCTGCCGCGCAAGCCGGGCATGAGCCGGATGGACCTGCTGGAGACGAACGCCAAGATCGTCCGTCAGGTCTCCGAGAACGTCGCCAAGTACGCCCCGAACGCCGTGGTCATCGTCGTGTCCAACCCGCTGGACGAGATGACCGCGCTGGCCCAGCTCGCCACCCAGTTCCCGAAGAACCGGGTGCTCGGTCAGGCCGGCATGCTCGACAGCGCCCGGTTCACCAACTTCGTCGCCGAGGCGCTCCAGGTGCCCGTGAAGTCGGTCCGGACGCTGACCCTCGGCTCGCACGGCGACACCATGGTGCCGGTGCCGTCGAAGAGCACCGTGAACGGCAAGCCGCTGCGTGAGGCGATGCCGGCCGAGCAGATCGAGGAGCTGGTCGTCAAGACCCGCAACGGTGGCGCCGAGGTCGTCGCGCTGCTCAAGACCGGCTCGGCGTACTACGCCCCGTCGGCCGCCGCCGCCCGGATGGCCAAGGCCGTCGCGGAGGACTCCGGCGCGGTCATGCCGGTCTGCGCCTGGGTCGACGGCCAGTACGGCATCTCCGGCGTCTACCTGGGTGTCGAGGCCGAGATCGGCGCCGAGGGCGTCAAGCGGGTCGTCGAGACCGACCTGGACGCCGACGAGCTGGCCAGCCTGAAGGAGGCCGCCGAGGCCGTCCGCGCCAAGCAGGCCGACGTCGCCAACATGTGATTCACCAGCACCACCCGAAGGGGGCACGCCGGCACCGGCGTGCCCCCTTCGCATCTCCCGCCCCGTCGATCATGGAGTTGTCGCCCGCCTCGGCGTGTCGGGGCGACAACTTCCTGATCACAGAGGCGGTGGCGGGAGGGGGGTGAAGGGGGTGCCGAGGTGGGGGGTGGCGAGGACGGTGGGGCCCTGGGCGGCCAGGGTGCGCAGGAGGGCCGTGCGGGAGGCGCGGGCCGTGGGCGGGTCCTCCTCATGGGCGTACGCCAGCTCGGGGTCGACCAGTTGGACGGCGTGCACCAGCAGGTCGCCGGTGAGCAGAAGGCGCTCGTCGTCCGCCTCCAGCAGCACCGACTGGTGGCCGGGGGTGTGCCCCGGGGTGCTCAGCACGCGTACCCCCGGGGTGAGTGGGGTGTCGCCGTCGACCACCCGGAGCCGGCCGGCGGCGCGCAACGGCGCGACCAGGCCGGCCGGCAGCCCGGGGTTGATCGACTCCATCGCGGCCAGCTCGGCCCGCTGCACCAGGTAGTCGGCATTCGGGAAGTACGGCGCCCCGGGGTCGCCGGTCACCGCCCAGCCGATGTGGTCGCTGTGCAGGTGGGTCAGCACCACCGTGCGTACCTCGGTGGGGTCGATCCCGGCCGCGGCCAGCTCGGCCGGGAGCCGGCCCGGCACCGGGGCCCAGCTCGCGGCAGGGGAGCCGGCCGGGCCGATACCGGCGTCGACCAGCGTCACCGGCCCGTCGCCGGCCCGCAGCGCGAAGCTGCGGAACGGCAGCCACCAGCGTCCGTCGGCGGTCACCGCCGCCGGGTCCCGCCGGTCGGCCTCCCGCCACTGCGCCGCGGTGGCCGCCGGAAAGGCCTCGGTACGGGGTTGGAAGAACGGCCCCTCCCCGTCGGTGAGCGCGGTGACCGTGATAGACCCGAGGGTGCGGCTCAGTGGCATCCGGTGATGCTGCCAACGATCTCCTGCGCCGTGCACCCCGATTTCCCGGCCGACCGAGGCCGGCTGGGGACTGCCTGCCAGTTTCCAGTACGCTCGTACTGCTTGAGCACGTGTCCCCCGAGAGGAGCGCCGGTCGATGGCGAAGATCAAGGTAAACAACCCGGTCGTGGAGCTCGACGGCGACGAGATGACCCGGATCATCTGGAAGCAGATCCGTGAGCAGCTGATCCTGCCCTACCTCGACGTCGACCTGCACTACTACGACCTCTCGATCCAGCACCGGGACGAGACCGACGACCAGGTCACCGTCGACGCCGCCAACGCCATCAAGGAGCACGGCGTCGGCGTCAAGTGCGCGACCATCACCCCGGACGAGGCCCGGGTGGAGGAGTTCGGCCTGAAGAAGATGTGGCGGTCGCCGAACGGCACCATCCGCAACATCCTCGGCGGCGTCGTCTTCCGCGAGCCGATCATCATGTCCAACGTGCCCCGGCTCGTCCCCGGCTGGACCAAGCCGATCATCATCGGCCGGCACGCCCACGGTGACCAGTACAAGGCCACCGACTTCGTCGTCCCCGGCCCGGGCACGGTGACCATCACCTACACCCCGGCCGACGGCGGCGCCCCGATGGAGATGGAGGTCGCCAACTTCCCCGGCGGCGGCATCGCCATGGGCATGTACAACTTCGACGAGTCGATCCGGGACTTCGCCCGGGCCTCGTTCCGGTACGGCCTGGACCGCAACTACCCGGTCTACCTGTCCACCAAGAACACCATCCTCAAGGCGTACGACGGCCGGTTCAAGGACATCTTCGCCGAGGTCTTCGAGAACGAGTTCAAGGCCGAGTTCGCCGCCGCCGGCATCACCTACGAGCACCGGCTGATCGACGACATGGTCGCCGCCGCGCTCAAGTGGGAGGGCGGCTACGTCTGGGCCTGCAAGAACTACGACGGTGACGTGCAGTCCGACACCGTCGCGCAGGGCTTCGGCTCGCTCGGCCTGATGACCTCCGTGCTGCTCTCCCCGGACGGCCGCACCGTCGAGGCCGAGGCCGCGCACGGCACGGTCACCCGGCACTACCGGCAGTACCAGAAGGGCGAGAAGACCTCGACCAACCCGATCGCCTCGATCTACGCCTGGACCCGGGGCCTGGCCCACCGGGGCAAGCTGGACAACACCCCGGCGGTCACCGAGTTCGCCAACACCCTGGAGCAGGTCATCGTCGACACCGTCGAGGGCGGCCAGATGACCAAGGACCTCGCGCTGCTCATCTCGCGTGACGCCCCGTGGCTGACCACCGACGAGTTCATGAACGCGCTCGACGAGAACCTGGCGCGCAAGCTCGCCGTCTGATCCTCCCGCGCATCGACGGAGCCCGCCGGCACCCGCCGGCGGGCTCCGTCGTACCCGGGACCCGTCACCCGGCGGGGTGCGTCACCGGCGGGAGCGCAGGTCGTTGAACCAGGTGGACGCGATGCCAGTCTCGTCCAGGAAGGTTGACCGCGGTCGCCTCACGGCACGAGTGCCGACCAGCCAGCCTTCCCGGCTGTCGCGCACAGCCAGCCGTCCCTTCCCTGCGGGGGGCCCTGTCCCGGGCCCCCCGCGCCCTGTTGTGCGGCGGGAGGTCGAGCGGCCCGGCCGGACCGCGGCGAGGTCAGGCGGCGCGGAGCAGCTCCGCCGCCCGCTCCGGGGCGATGTCGTTGATGAAGACCCCCATGCCGGACTCCGAGCCGGCCAGGTACTTCAGCTTGTCCTTCGCCCGCCGGATGCTGAACAGCTGAAGGTGCAGATGGCCCAGCTCCCGGTCGATCCGCACCGGCGCCTGGTGCCATGCCGAGATGTACGGCATCGGCAGGCCGAACAGGCCGTCGAAGCGGCGCAGCACGTCCAGGTAGAGCGGCCCGAAGGCGTCCCGCTCGGCGTCGGTGAGCGCGGGGATGTCCGGCACCGGCCGGTGCGGTGCCACGTGCACCTCGAACGGCCAGCGCGCCGCCGCCGGGACGTACGCCGTCCAGTGCTCGTTGCTGGTGACCACCCGGTCGCCGGCGGCCCGCTCGGCCGCCAGCACGTCCGCGTAGAGGTTGCCGCCGCCGGTCCGCTCGGCGTGCCGGCGGGCCGCGGCCAGCAGCGACCGGGTCCGCGGCGTGACGAAGGGGTACGCGTAGAGCTGCCCGTGCGGGTGGTGCAGGGTCACCCCGATCTCCACCCCCCGGTTCTCGAACGGGAAGACCTGCTCCACGCCGGGCAGCGCGGCCAGCGCGGCGGTCCGGTCGGCGAGCGCCTCCACCACCAGGCGGACCCGTTCCGGCGACAGGCTGGCGAACGAGGCGTTGTGGTCGTCGGTGAAGCAGACCACCTCGCAGCGCCCCTGCCCGGGCCGGACCGGAGTGAAGGGGGTGATCTCGGCCGGCTCGTCGACGATCCGCTGGCTCAGCGAGGGGAAGCGGTTCTCGAAGACGGCCACGTCGTAGTCGGGGGCCGGGATCTCACTGAGCCGGTCACCCCGGGACGGGCAGAGCGGGCACTGGTCGGCGGGCGGCAGGAAGGTGCGGGTCTGCCGGTGCACGGCGACCGCCACCCACTCCTCGGTCAGCGGGTCGTACCGCAGTTGGGAGGCGGGCGGGGGCGGCGGCAGCTCGCGCCGGTCCGGCTGGTCGCGAACCGCGTCGTCCCGCTCGTCGAAGTAGATGAGCTCCCGACCGTCGGCCAGCTCGATCGCCGTACGCTTCACCGCGCCTCCTCCGTCGTCGTCCGGCCCGCGCCCGCCACGATCACCAGTTCGCCCACCTTCTCGTCGAGTACCTGTCGCGCCTGCGGTGCCAGCCGGTCGTCGGTGACCAGCACGTCGGCGTCCTCCAGCGCGACGATCGAGGAGATCCCGACCGTGCCCCACTTGGTGTGGTCGGCCAGTACGACCAGCCGGTCGGCGGCGGCCACCAGGGCACGGTCGGTCTCCGCCTCCATCAGGTTGGGCGTGGTGAAGCCGGCCCGTTCGGTGATCCCGTGCACGCCCAGGAAGAGCAGGTCCAGGTGCAGGGCGCGGATCGCCGCCACGGCCAGCGGCCCGACCAGCGCGTCGGACGGGGTGCGCACCCCGCCGGTCAGCACCACGGTCTGATCGGGGCGGCCCTGGGTGTGCAGGATCTCGGCCACCGGCAGCGAGTTGGTCACCACGGTCAGCCCGGCCACGTCGACCAGTCGCCGGGCCAGCTCGGCGGTGGTGGTGCCGGCGGAAAGGGCGACCGCGGCTCCCGGGCGGACCAGCTCGGCGGCCCGGGCGGCGATGGCGGCCTTCTCCGCGGACTGCCGGACGGACTTGGCGTGGAAGCCCGGCTCGTCGGTGGCGCTCGGGCCGGCGAGCGTCGCGCCGCCGTGCACCTTGGCCAGCAGGCCCTGCTCGTGCAGCGTCTCCAGGTCGCGCCGGATGGTCATGTCGGACACGCCGAACTCGGCGGCCAGCTCGGTCACCCGGACCCCGCCGGCGGCGCGGACCCGGTCGAGGATCGCCGCCTGCCGCTGCCGCGCCAGCATCCCATGCACCTCCGGGCTCCCGCGCACAGCCTCACGCGCTCAAACGTGTTCCAACAAGAACGAACACTAGCGCGCAGGGAGCAGCGAGGGAAGGAACGCCCGGCGAATCAGGCGGACTGCAGGCGCGGCTCCACCCAACCGGTCTCGGTCAGGTGGTGCATCACCGACTGCACCGCCTCGTCGACCGAGAGGTCGGTGGTGTCGATCACCAGCTCGGCGTCGATCGGCTCCTCGTACGGGTCGTCGATGCCGGTCATCCCGGTGAGCAGGCCGGCCCGGGCCCGCGCGTACAGGCCCTTGCGGTCGCGGCGCTCGCAGACCTCCAGCGGGGTCGCCACGTGCACCAGCAGGAAACCCGCCCCGGCGATCGCGGCCATCTCCCGCGCCGCCGCCCGGGCCTGCGCGTACGGGGCGATCGGGCAGCAGATGCCGACCCCCCGGTGCCGGGCGATCTCTGCGGCCACCCAGGCGATCCGGCGCACGTTGGCGTCCCGGTCGGCCTTGCTGAAGCCCAGCCCCGCGGAGAGTTCCCGGCGCACCACGTCCCCGTCGAGCAGGGTCACCGTCCGGTCGCCCTGCTCGCGGAGCGCGTCCGCCAGCCCGCGCGCGATGGTCGACTTGCCGGAGCCGGAGAGCCCGGTCAGGAAGACCACCAGGCCCCGGTGGCGGCGTGGCGGCCGGGCCCGGCTCAGCTCCTTGGCCACCGCCGGCGGGGTGTGCCACTCGGGCAGCGGGAAGCCCCGGTCGAGCAGGTCGTCGATCTCCTCCTGGCTCAGCGCCAGCCGTCGGTTGCGCGGCGGGATGTCCTCCCGGGAGCGCCACTGCCCGTCCCGGTTGTCGTAGGCCAGCTCGCGGGGGACCAGCACCCGCAGGCCGGCCCCGGAGAGCATCTCGCCGGTGGAGAGCAGGTGGGTCACCCCGTACGCGGCGGAGATCCGGGCCCGCAGCAGGGCGTCGCCGATCTCGTCCCGGCCGCGCGGCATCGGCACCGCGATCAGGGTGGCCGGAGGCATCCGGTCACGGGCCGCGAAGACGCTGCGGACCAGGGCCTCCGGGGGCAGCCCGCCGGTGCCGTCCGGACCGACCGGGATCATCACCAGCAGGTGGGCGGCGAGGGTACGGGCGGCGTGCGCGATCTGCGCCAGCTGCGGCCGGTGCAGCGGCCGGTCGGCGATCACCCCGAGCACCCGCCCCGGTGGCAGCAGCCCGCGGATCTCCTCCGGGGTGCGGCGCAGCCGCTGGAACGGGCCGTGCCCGCCGTCGCCGAGCCGGCGTACCGGGCCGCCCACGCCAGCCACGCCATCGCGGACCGGCCAGATGTCGGTCACCTCGACCGCGGCCACCGGCGCGCCCTCGCCGTCGGTGAGCACCATGGCCCGCCGCAGCGGATCGGCCGCGTCCAGCCCGTCGGCCAGCGCCGCCGGCACCTGGAGCGTCACCGGCACCGGCCAGGAGGTCCCGTCGGCGAGCCGCCCCCGGCGCTGCAACGAGGCCAGATCGGCCCGGGTCATGAAGCCGGCCAGCGGGGCGTACGCCCCGCTCAGCAGCAACTCCAGATCGGCCAGCTCCCCGGGACGCGGCGTGTACGCCGGTGCGTCCCGAAGTACCTCATCGGGCAGCACCCACCCGTTGCTCATCCGCACCCCTCACTCGCCGACCGGCACACAGTTTCTCAGCCGACCGGCGATCGGTCGAGAGCGCCACTCCACTCCCGGCCGTACGGCCCCCCGACGGGGTCAGCCTGCCGGGGTCAGCGGAGCTGCGCCGAACGAGACCGCGAACCGCTTGCACCAGATCGACACGCTGGTCAGCCCGGTCAGGTCGGTGCCGGCGGGGATCGGGTACGCCTGGTCGCCCCGGTTGCCCTTGAGCCGGCCCAGCTCGACCCAGCGGCCGTCGTCGAAGACGTCCCAGCCCGCCCGGCCGGCGCGGACCGGTTGGTCGGTCAGCCAGACCCGCAGGTCCGGCCCGTTGGAGGTGGCCAGTCCGACCAGCTCCAGCCGGTACCCGCCGTCGACGCCCCGGACGATCCGGGCGGTGCCGGCGGTGTCGTGCTCGTGGGTGATGAACTCGCCCCGGCGGACCAGGGTCGGCCCGGCCGGTGCCGGGGCGGCCGCCACCCCGGCGGTGCCCGCCGGGGTGGCCTCGTTCGACGGCGCGGCCTCCACGGCGGACAGTTCCTCGTCCACCCGGGTGTCGGTGGCCAGCTTCCAGGGCTGGAACCAGTACAGCCCGAGGGCGGCGCCGACGCCGAGGACGGCGACGACGAGCCAGGTCAGCGGGGTGCGCAGCAGGCGGGAGATCACCCACCCAGTCTCGCCGGCCGGCCCGGTCGGGTCACCCGGCGCCGGCCTTACGACTTCCTTACCGTTACCTTTCAGTGTGCTCTGGTGAGCACGTGATCGGCAGTCCCGCCTTGCGGTGGGACGGTCCCGGTCTTCCCCGTGAGAGCGGTGCCGGGTTGACGCTTCACAGCCACCGGCCCGCCGGGGCGGGTCTTACGGTCGGCTCCACATCCTGCCACCGGGCCACTCCCGGCGGTGTCGTGCTCGGCCGCGAGTGCGGCCAGGTTGCGAGCGGCGTTCACATCCCGGTCCAGGACCAGGGCGCACGACTCGCACTCGTACTCGCGCTCGGAGAGGGCGAGCTTGGCTTTCGCCGCGCCACAGCCCGAGCAGGTCTTCGATGACGGATACCAGCGGTTGGCCGTGAGTAGCCGACCACCGTTCCAGGTGGTCTTGTAGGCGAGCTGGCGTCTGAATTCGGCGAAAGCGGCGTCGGCGATGTGCCGGGCTAGCGTCGAGGCCGGTGTTGAATGCCTCCTTCGAGCACTCGGCCCACCACGGCGCGACGTCGGCCTTCGCCGCGTTCCACGCCTTGCGCAGCGCCGGCAGTGACGACGACGTGGAGGGGGTGAGCCGATCTTCAGACAGACCGTAGGTGCGCTCGGCGGCCGCTGATCCATGACGGCCCTGACCCGCGCAAGCGCCCAGTTGTGCGCGACGCGGGCGGCACCAGCGTGGGCCAGCACCGCCCGTTGCTGGACTGGGGTCAGGTCGAGGGCGAACCGGTAAGCCTGGATCGTCTTCACACCGGGGCGTCCCTGGTCGCGGCATCGACCACCAGCAGGCGGCGGCCCTGCGCCGCGAGTGCGGCTTCGACGTACTCGGCACCCAAGTGCGCGAACCGGTCCCGGTGCTCGACCACGATCGTCTGCACGGCCGGATCACGCAGTAGGGCCAGAAACTTCTTGCGATGCCCGTTGAGGGCTGATCCAACCTCGGTCACCACGCGCGACACGGCGAGGTTCCGCCCGGTCGCCCACACGGTGACCCGGGCTACCTGCCGGTCCAGGTCCGCCCGCTGGTCAGCCGACGGAACCCGGGCGTAGACAACGACCTGCCTGGCCTCCGCAGCTGCGGCCAACGGCTCGCCGACCATGATGAGCCGGCCGAGCCGGCAAGTGGGAACCGGCAGCGCCCCGACCGCGAAGGGCCGCCTCGCCGTGGCGTACGCGATGCCCTGCGACGCCGCCCACTCCTTCAAATTCACGCCCACCATCATTGAGCACTAGAGACCGCCAAAGCCGCACGCCACGCCATCAGCCGGCACCCCCTACTGGTGGTATCAGGGGCGTGCCTGATGTCCCGACGAGCGTCCGCTCCCTAGGCTGACGAGCGTGACACTGATAGCGACCGAGTCGCTGACCAAGACGTACGGGGGTCGGGTCACCGCGCTGGCCGACCTGACCGTCGCGGTCGAGCCGGGGATCATCGGCCTGGTCGGCGCCAACGGCGCCGGCAAGTCCACCCTGATCAAGATCCTGCTGGGGCTGCTCGCCCCGACCAGCGGGCGCGTCTCCGTGCTCGGCCTCGACCCCACCTCCGACCCGGCGGCGGTGCGCGCCCGGGTCGGCTACATGCCGGAGCACGACGCGCTCCCGCCCGACCTCTCCGCCGCCGAGCTGGTCACCCACCTCGGCCGGATGAGCGGGCTGCCCCGCACGGTGGCCCGGGAACGCGCCTCCGAGGCGCTTCGCCACGTCGGCCTGTACGAGGAGCGTTACCGCCCGGTGGGTGGCTACTCCACGGGCATGAAGCAGCGGGTGAAGCTGGCACAGGCCCTGGTGCACGACCCGGACCTGCTGCTGCTCGACGAGCCGACCAACGGCCTCGACCCGGCCGGCCGGGACGCCATGCTCGCCCTGGTCCACCGGATCGGCACCGAGTTCGGCATCTCCGTGCTGGTCTGCTCGCACCTGCTCGGCGAGGTGGAGCGGATCTGCGACACCCTGGTCGCCATCGACGGCGGCCGGCTGCTGCGTGCCGACCGGATCGCCGCGATGACGTCGGCCACCGACGTGCTCGCCGTCGAGGTCAGCGAGGGTACGGAGGAGCTGGCCACCCGGCTCGCCGCGCTCGCCCTGCCGGTGACCCGGGACGGCCGGATGCTGCTCGTCCCGCTCGTCGACGAGGGCACGTACGACCAGATCCTCGGCGCGGTCGCCGAGTTGGACCTGCCGTTGCACCGGCTGGACCAGCGCCGGCACCGGGTGGCCGAACTCTTCGCCGCGAGGGAGCCGAGTCATGTCTGAGCCGACCGGGGTCATCCACGACATCGGCTACCAGCGCTACACCGGCCCTCGGCTGGGGCGCCGGCACGTCTTCGGCGCGCTCTACCTGCACGGCCTGCGCACCGTCTTCGGGCTGGGCCGCAGCGCCAAGGCCAAGATCTTCCCCTGGCTGGTGGTCGCCATCGTCACCGTGGTGGCCGCCGGGGTGACCGCGGTCCGCAGCCAGATCGGCCAGGTGGTGATGACGTACGCCCAGTTCGCCGACGCGATGAGCTGGCTGGTCATCTTCTTCGTCGCGGTGGCCGCCCCCGAGCTGGTCTCCCGGGACCTGCGCAGCGGCGTGCTGCCGCTGTACTTCTCCCGGCCGCTGCCGCGCGGCGACTACGCCGTGGCCAAACTGTTCAGTCTGATGACCGCGCTCTGGCTCCTGCTGGGCGCGCCGCAGCTGGTGATGTTCCTCGGCGCCGCGTTCACCACCGACCGGGGGATGGGCGGGGTCTGGGACGAGCTGCTCGACCTGCTGCCGGGCCTGCTCTACGCGGCGCTGTGGGCGGTGGTCTTCGCCTCGATCGGGCTGCTGGTCGCCTCGCTCACCGGCAAGCGGGCGTTCGCCGCGGGCGGGATCGTCGCGGTCTTCCTGATGACCGCGCCGGTCGTCGGCGTCCTGTCGATCATGCCGTCCCGGACCGTCAACGAGCTGGCCTTCATGGCCTCGCCCTCGACGCTCGTCGGCGGCGTGGGCAACTGGGCGCTCGGCGACCTGCTGGTGCCCGAGGGGCAGGGCGGCGGCATGCCGATCGGCGACTTCGGCCCGGTCTACGCGGCGACCGCCGTGCTGCTGGTCGCCACCTGCGTCACCCTGCTGCTGCTGCGATACCGGAAGGTGGCCGCCCGATGACCACGCTCGACGCCGGCGCCCCGCCGGCCACCGCCACCACCAGCACCCTCGACCTGGCCAGCGTCTCCCGCTGGTACGGCAACGTGGTGGCGGTCAACGACGTCACCATGCGCCTCGGGCCCGGGGTGACCGGGCTGCTCGGCCCGAACGGGGCCGGCAAGACCACCCTGCTGCACATGATGGCCGGCTTCCTCGCGCCGTCGAGGGGCACGGTCGCCCTGGACGGCGAGCCGACCTGGCGCAACCCCGGTGTCTACCGGCGGCTGGGCCTGGTCAGCGAGCGGGAGGCGGTGCACACCTTCCTCACCGCGTACGAGTTCGTGCTGGCCAGCGCGAAGCTGCACCGGCTGCCCGACCCGGAGGCGGCGGCCCGGCGGGCGATCGCCCAGGTGGAGATGGCCGACGCGCAGGACCGCCGGATCGGCACGTACTCCAAGGGCATGCGGCAGCGCACCCGGGTCGCCGCGGCGCTGGTGCACGACCCGCAGGTGCTGCTGCTCGACGAGCCGTTCAACGGGATGGACCCGCGCCAGCGGCTGCACATGATGGGGCTGCTGCACTCCCTCGGCGACGCCGGCCGGACCATCCTGTTCAGCTCGCACATCCTGGAGGAGGTCGAGCAGGTCTCCGGCACCGTGCAGGTGATGGTGGCCGGCCGGCTGGCCGCGTCCGGCGACTTCCGGACCATCCGCCGGCTGATGACCAACCGGCCGCACGTGTTCACCGTCCGCTCCACCGATGACCGGGCGCTGGCCGTGGCGCTGATGGCCGAGCCCTCGGTCACCGGCGTGGAGCTGGGCCGTACCGGCCTGACCGTCCGGGCCGGCGACTACGGCGCCTTCACCCGGGCGCTACCGAAGATCGCGCTGGCCCGGAGCATCCGGGTCCGCCAGCTGCTCCCCGAGGACGAGTCGTTGGAGAGCGTCTTCTCGTACCTGGTGGAGGCCTGAGATGTCGACCGTTTCCTGGATCACCGCGCGCGGCCTCTTCGGCCGGCGCCGGTTCCTGATGCTGCTGCCGCTGCCGATCGTGCTGGTGGGGCTGGCCGTGCTCTGCCGGGCGCTGGGCGTCGACCCCCGCGAGTGGGGGCCGTCCGTACTGGTCGGCCTCGGCCTGGCCGTGGTGCTGCCGGTGGTGGCGCTGATCATCGGCACCGGCGTGCTCGGCGCGGAGATCGACGACGGCACGGTGGTGCACATCCTCACCAAGCCGCTGCCGCGCTGGCAGATCGTGCTGCCGAAGCTGGCGGTGGCGACCGGGGTCAGCGCCGTCACCGTCGCCGTGCCGCTCTACGTCGCGGGCGTGCTCGCCGACTCGGTACGCCTCGGCCTGGCCCTCGCCGCGGCCTCGGCGGTGGGCGCGCTGGCGTACTCGGCGTTGTTCCTGGCGTTGAGCCTGGTCACCCGGCGGCCGGTCCTGCTCGGCCTGGTCTACGTGCTGATCTGGGAGGGGCTGCTCGGCAACTTCGTGAAGGGCACCAAGGTGCTCTCCATCCAGCAGTGGGTGATCGCCCTCGCCGATCGGATGGCCCCCACCGCGCTGCTCTCCACCACCGTCGGGGTGACGCTCGCCGCGGTCCTGGCAACGCTGGTCAGCATCGGCTTCACCATCCTCGCGATCGACCGCCTCCGCTCCTACTCGGTAGCCGGCGAAACCAGCTGACCCCCCGCCCCACGGGGCAGCACTGGCACGGAAGGAGTGGCCTCCCACGCCCGGGGGGCCACTCCTTCCGTGCAAGTGCGCCGATCTGGGGGTCAGAAGGCGCAGGCGATCACCAGTTCGGGGGTGCGGTCGGGGAGGAGGTCGAGTTTGGTGACGTGGCCGGCGGCGCGGACGTCGTCGGCGACCAGCGTGAGCTGGTCGAGCAGGGCGGCCGGGCCGAGCGCCTCGGCCAGCGGGACCTCCGCCCGCATCGACAGCTTCCGCTCGGACTTGGCCCGGCGGATCTGGCCGAGCGCGTCCCCGGCCAGCCGCAGCAGCGCCGGGTCACCGGGGGACCGGATCGCCCGCCCCACCTCGTACGTGGTGGGCCAGGTGGCGCGGTGCACCGAGCCGTACCGCCACCAGGACCAGACCTCCTCGGTGACGAAGGGCAGGATCGGGGCGAAGAGCCGCAGCTGCACCGAGAGGGCGGTGGCCAGCGCCGCCCGGGCCGAGTCGGCCGCCGGCCCGGTGCCGTAGGCGCGTTCCTTCACCAGTTCGATGTAGTCGTCGCAGAACCGCCAGAAGAACGCCTCGGTGGCCATCAGCGCCGCCGTGTGGTCGTACTCGTCGAGGGCGGCCGTGGCCACCCCGACCACGCCGCGCAGTTCGGCGAGCATGGCGGTGTCCAGCGGCGCGGTCGCCGGGGCGCGCAGCGCGTCCGCGGCGCCCAGCCCCAGGGCGAACCGGGACGCGTTGAGCAGCTTGGTGGCGAGCCGGCGCCCCACCTTGATCTGGGCCGGGTCGACGGCCAGGTCCATGCCGGGCTTGCCGGTGGCCGCCCAGTACCGCACCGCGTCGGAGCCGTGCTGCTCCAGCAGCGCGTGCGGGGTGACCACGTTCCCCTTGGACTTGGACATCTTCTTCCGGTCCGGGTCGAGGATCCAGCCGGAGAGCACCGCGTCCCGCCAGGGCAGCACGCCGTGCTCCAGGTGGGCGCGGACCACCGTGGCGAAGAGCCAGGTCCGGATGATCTCGTGCCCCTGCGGGCGCAGGTCCATCGGGAAGACCCGGCGGAACAGGTCCGGGTCGGTCTCCCAGCCGCCGACGATCTGCGGGGTCAACGAGGAGGTGGCCCAGGTGTCCAGCACGTCCGGGTCACCGACGAAACCGCCGGGCAGGCCGCGCTGGGACTCCTCGAACCCGGGTGGCGGGTCGCTGGACGGATCGACCGGCAACGTCGCCTCGTCCGGTGTGAGAGGGTGGGTCCAGTCCGGCTCGCCAGTGTCGTCGAGCCGGTACCACACCGGCACCGGCACCCCGAAGAAGCGCTGCCGGCTGACCAGCCAGTCTCCGGTCAGCCCGCCCACCCAGTGGTCGTACCGGTGCTTCATGTGCTCCGGCACCCAGCGCAGCTCGGCGCCCCGGGCCAGCAGCGCCTCCCGCAGGTCGGCGTCCCGGCCGCCGTTGCGCAGGTACCACTGCCGGGTGGAGACGATCTCCAGGGGCCGGTCGCCCTTCTCGTAGAACTTCACCGGGTGGCTGATCTCGCGCGGCTCGCCGACCAGGTCGCCCGCGTCGCGCAGCAGCTCCACCAGGGTCCGCCGGGCGCCGTTGACGGTCTGCCCGGCCAGCGCCGCGTACGGCTCCGCCGGCACCCCGGCCGGCGGCTCGGGCAGCAGCCGCCCGTCCCGGCCGATCACCACCCGGGTGTCCAGCTGCAGGTCCCGCCACCAGGTCACGTCGGTCAGGTCGCCGAAGGTGCAGACCATCGCGATGCCCGTTCCCTTGGCCGGGTCCGCCAGCGGGTGCGCGCGCACCGGCACCTCGACCCCGAAGACCGGGGTACGCACCGTCGCGCCCACCAATTCCGCGTACCGCTCGTCGTCGGGGTGGCAGACCAGCGCCACGCACGCCGGCAGCAGCTCCGGTCGGGTGGTGTCGATCAGCACCTCCCGCCCGCCCGGCCCGGTGAAGCGCAGCCGGTGGTACGCCCCCGGCCGCTCCCGGTCCTCCAGCTCGGCCTGGGCGACCGCGGTGGCGAAGCCGACGTCCCAGAGGGTCGGCGCCTCCGCCTGGTACGCCTCACCCCGGGCCAGGTTGCGCAGGAACGCCCGCTGGCTCGTCGCCCGGGCCACCCGTCCGATCGTGGTGTACGTCAGCGACCAGTCCACCGACAGCCCGAGCCGCCGCCAGAGCCCCTCGAAGACCTGCTCGTCCTCGGCCGTCAGCTGCTCGCAGAGCGCCACGAAGTTGCGCCGGGCGATCGACGTCGGGTTCTTCCGGGCCGCGTCGTCGACCGGCGTGGTCGGCGGGACCCAGGTCGGGTCGTACGGCAGGGACGGGTCGCAGCGCACCCCGTACACGTTCTGCACCCGGCGCTCGGTGGGCAGACCGTTGTCGTCCCAGCCCATCGGGTAGAAGACCGCCCGGCCGCGCATCCGCTGAAACCGGGCCACCAGGTCGGTGTGCGTGTACGAGAAGACGTGCCCGAGGTGCAGCTCGCCCGATACGGTCGGCGGAGGGGTGTCGATCGCGTACACGTCCGGGCGCTCCTTCGAGCGGTCGAACGCGTACGTGCCCTCCTCCTGCCAGCGGCGCGCCCAGGTCTCCTCGAGGCCGTCCAACGTGGGACGTTCGGGGACGCCGGCGCGGGCCGTCCTCGCCGTATCAGTCATCCGTCGATCGTAGGCAGCCGGCGGCCTTCGGCCCACGGCTTATCGCCGTGTCCGCCGTCGGGTCGCCGACGCCCACGGTTCGCCGGCGCCCGACGGGACGGTCAGGGTGCGGTCGGGCCGATCAGCGGGCCGTGCAGGGCGATCTGGAAACCGAGCCCGGTGCGCGAGTTCACCCGGCTGAGGATGGTGGAGACCGGGGTGTAGATGTTCTGCTCCGCGGCGTTGGTGCACGCGCCGTCGCCCGGGTCGCCGCCGTGCAGGATGCCCAGCGCCCGGCCGTCGGACTCGGTGAAGAGCGGGCCGCCGCTGTCGCCCGGGCGGGCGCAGATCCGCACGTCGATGCCGCCGCTGGCCTTGCCGGTGACCTCGCCGCAGCGGGTGCCCGGCACGTACCCGAGCCCCGCCCCCGAGTCGACGTACGTCTCGCCGGCTTTCGGGGTGTACGCCGAGCCGGTCGCGCAGACGATCCAGCCGGCCTGCACCGCGCTGTACGCCGTGTACCCGGTGATCGCCACGTCGTGGCTGCCCTTGGTGGCGCAGGCCGGGTTGTCGGTCACGCACCAGTAGGTGACCAGGCTCTGCGCGTCGCCGCCGGCCTGGCGCGGCCACGCCCAGTGGTTCAGCGCACCGTCGGAGTAGGGCAGCACCGCGTAGTCGTTGGGGAAGGCGTTCTCGGCCAGCACCGGGCTGGTCGACTCGACCCCGACCGGCACCTTCGGGCCCAGGTACTGGTGCCAGGTCTGGTCGACGTGCTGGTGCCGGCCGCCCACCACGCAGTGCCCGGCGGTCAGCACGTAGTACCGGCCGGACGTCGACCGCACGTTGAAGCCGGTGGTGCAGCCGCCGACCGTGCCGTCGTCGCGGGGCACGTCCAGCCGGATGCCGCCGCGCATCGGCGCCTGCGGGCAGTAGCGCGGGTCGCACGCCTTCGGGATCGAGGACGCGGCCAGCCGGGCCTGCGCCCGGGCCGGCACACCGGCGGCGGCCAGCGCGTCGGCCAGCCGGGCGTCACCCGCGGCGAGCACGTCGCCGGTGAGCACCACGACCTCGTTGGCCTTCTCGTCGACCACCACGTCGGTGCCGGCGGTGACGTTCAGCGTTCCGGCCAGCCGGGTCGCCGCCGCGGTGAGTTCGCGCAGCGAGTGGCGTACCGGAACGACCTTGACGTGGGCGGCGTCCGGCACCCCGGCGACCGCCTGCGCGACCGGGTCCGGGCTGGTCGCCGCGATGGTGAGCACGCCGCCGCCGGCCTGGTCGAGCCACATGCCGGCGTACTGGGTGGGGAACCTCGCGGCGAGCGTGTCGGCGAGCGGCGCGGAGAGCTCCTGGAGGGCGAGCCGCCGGGCCGCCTCGTCCTGCGGCACCCGGTACCGGTCGCTCAGGTAGCTCACCGACGCCGGGGCGGCCTTCGCCACCTCCTTCGGCGGCCGGCTGGCCGCAGTGACCGGGCGGGCCGGGGCGGTGGAGCGGGGGGTGCCGGCGCGCTGGCCGATGCCGGCCTGCGCGCTCGGCGGCGCGTCCGCGG
>NZ_JBAKHO010000062.1:0-30353 GCF_036902735.1 Micromonospora lacuserhaii
CGGCGCGCCCCGGGTGGCGCTGGCCCTGCCGCTGCCGGACGACGCCGACGCCCCGGCCGCGCTGCGCGCGGTCGCCGAGGGCGCGCTGCTCGGCGGTTACCGGTTCGCCGGCTACAAGACCAAGCCGCAGCCGGCCCGGCGGGAGCCGGTGGCCGAGGTGCTGATCGCCGTTCCGGACGCCGCCGAGGCGGGCGCCCTGGCCGAGATCGCCCGGGCCACCGCGGTGGCCGGCGCGGTCCGGACCAGCCGGGACTGGGTCAACACCGCCCCGAACGAGCTGCGTCCGCCGGCGTTCGCCGACGCCGTCGCCACCGCCGCGACGGCCGCCGGCCTGACGGTCGAGGTGCTGGACGAGGAGGCGCTGCGGGCCGGCGGGTACGGCGGCATCGTCGCGGTCGGGCAGGGCTCGGAGGCCCCGCCGCGCCTGGTGAAGCTCACCTACACGCCGCAGGGCGGCGGGTCCGGCAAGCGGGTGGCGCTGGTCGGCAAGGGCATCACCTTCGACACCGGCGGCATCTCGATCAAGCCGGCGCAGGGCATGTGGGAGATGAAGTCCGACATGGCCGGGGCGGCCGCCGTCGGCGCCGCGATGCTGGCGATCGCCGCGCTCAAGCCGTCCGTGGCGGTCACCGCGTACCTGCCGATGGCGGAGAACATGCCGTCCGGCACCAGCTACCGGCCGGGTGACGTGATCACCATGTTCAACGGCAAGCGGGTGGAGGTGCTCAACACCGACGCCGAGGGCCGGATGATCCTCGGTGACGCGATGGCCCGGGCCTGCGCCGACGGCACCGACTACCTCTTCGAGACCTCCACCCTGACCGGCGGGCAGGTGATCTCGCTGGGCAAGCGGATCGCCGGCGTGATGGGCACCCCGGAGCTGTGCGAGCGGGTCAAGGTCGTCGGCGACTCCGTCGGCGAGCCGGCCTGGCCGATGCCGCTGCCGGACGACGTGCGCAAGGGCATGGACTCCGACGTCGCCGACATCTCCCAGGTCAACGCCGGGATGGACCGGGCCGGCCACATGCTCCAGGGTGGCGTGTTCCTGCGCGAGTTCGTCACCGACGAGGTGGCGTGGGCGCACATCGACATCGCCGGCCCGGGCTACCACTCGGGCGAGGCCACCGGCTACTGGACCAAGGGCGGCACCGGCGTCCCGGTCCGCACCCTGGTGCAGCTGGTCGAGGACGTCGCCGCCAACGGCTGACGGATATGCGACACGCGGGGCGGCTTCCTCCGGGGAGCCGCCCCGCGTCGCGTCAGAAGAGGTGCGGGCGGCGCTTGCGGCGTTCGTTGTAGTCGCGCATCCGCTGCGGGTAGCCCATCAGGCGGACGTCGTAGATGGGGATGGCGAGCTTGTGGGCGAAGCGGCGGGCGCCCTCCGGGCCCTCGACCCGGCGGCGGGTCCACTCGCCGTCGTCGGCGATCAGGATCACCGTGGTCTCGGTGACCGTCGTGCGGGGCTCGATGTACGCCTCCACCCCGCGCCGGGTCCGGACGAAGTTCTCGAGGTGGTCGAGATCGGCACGGTCGGCCGGGCGGTCCCGGCTGACGCCGACCGCCTTCCTGCGTCGTCGGAACAACCCCACCCCGCCCGAACCTCCCCGTAACGTCATCGAAGACGGTGCCAAGCGTACGTGTCGACGACGTGTCGTTGGGCACCTCACTACGCGCTCCGCATCAGCTAGTGACAAGATGACCGAGGTGGGGTGTGTCCGTGTCATCCCTCCGTGACCCCCGATGCAGCGACGCGACCTGGGAGTTGGACGTGAGCGAGCCGAACGAAGCGACCTTCGACATCGTCATTCTCGGAGGTGGCAGCGGCGGCTACGCGGCGGCGCTGCGCGCCGCCCAGCTGGACCTCTCGGTCGCGCTGATCGAGAAGGGCAAGCTCGGCGGTACCTGCCTGCACAACGGTTGTATCCCGACCAAGGCGCTGCTGCACGCGGCCGAGGTCGCCGACCAGACCCGCGAGTCGGAGCAGTTCGGCGTCAAGGCCGAGCTGCTCGGCATCGACATGGCGGCGGTCAACTCGTACAAGGACGGCGTGGTCTCCCGGCTGTACAAGGGCCTGCAGGGCCTGGTGGGCAGCGCCAAGAACATCACCTTCGTGGCGGGCGCCGGCAAGCTGGTCGGCAAGAACGTCGTCGAGGTGGACGGCAAGCGCTACACCGGCCGCAACGTGATCCTGGCCTCCGGCTCGTACGCGAAGAGCCTGCCCGGCCTGGAGGTCGACGGCGAGCGGATCATCACCAGCGACCACGCGCTGACCCTGGACCGGGTCCCCTCGTCGGTGATCGTGCTCGGCGGCGGCGTGATCGGCGTGGAGTTCGCCAGCGTGTGGAAGTCCTTCGGCGTGGACGTGACCATCGTCGAGGCGCTGCCCCGGCTGGTGGCCGCCGAGGACGAGGAGTCGTCCAAGGCGCTCGAGCGGGCGTTCCGCAAGCGGAAGATCAACTTCAAGGTCGGCAAGCCGTTCGAGAAGGTCGAGAAGACCGAGAACGGCGTCAAGCTGACCATTTCCGGTGGCGACACCGTCGAGGCCGAGCTGCTGCTGGTCGCCGTCGGCCGCGGCCCGAACACCGCCAACCTCGGCTACGAGGAGCAGGGCGTCAAGATGGACCGCGGCTACGTGCTGACCGACGAGCGGCTGCGCACCAGCGTGCCGAACGTCTACGCCGTCGGCGACATCGTGCCCGGCCTCCAGCTCGCCCACCGCGGCTTCCAGCAGGGCATCTTCGTCGCCGAGGAGATCGCCGGCCAGAACCCGGCCGTGATCGACGAGGCCGGCATCCCGCGGGTGACCTACTCCGACCCGGAGCTGGCGTCCGTCGGCCTGACCGAGGCGAAGGCCAAGGAGCAGTACGGCGCCGACAAGGTGCAGACGTACAACTACAACCTGGGCGGGAACGGCAAGAGCCAGATCCTCAAGACCGCCGGGCATGTGAAGCTGGTCCGCGTCGCCGACGGCCCGGTGGTCGGCGTGCACATGGTGGGTGCCCGGGTCGGTGAGCTGATCGGCGAGGCGCAGCTCATCTACAACTGGGAGGCGTACCCGGCCGAGGTGGCGCAGCTCGTGCACGCCCACCCGACCCAGAACGAGGCCCTGGGCGAGGCGCACCTGGCCCTGGCCGGCAAGCCGCTGCACTCGCACGCCTGACCCACACTCATTCCGCGACGCCGGCGGCAAGCGGGCGAGGATCGCACGAGGCCACGAAGGAGTTTCAGAACATGCCGGTATCGGTCACCATGCCTCGGCTCGGCGAGAGCGTCACCGAGGGCACCGTCACCCGCTGGCTCAAGCAGGAGGGCGACACCGTCGAGGTCGACGAGCCGCTGCTCGAGGTGTCGACCGACAAGGTCGACACCGAGATCCCGTCCCCCGCGGCGGGCGTGCTGAGCCGGATCGTGGTGGGCGAGGACGAGACCGCCGAGGTGGGCAGCGAGCTGGCCGTCATCGCCGGTGAGGGCGAGTCCGCCGGCGGCGGCGAGGCCGCCCCGGCGGAGCAGGTCGAGCCGGCCGCCGAGCCGACGGCCGCCGCCGAGGGCACCGGCCCGGAGCCGGAGCAGGAGCAGCCGGCCGCCGAGCAGCCGCAGGCGCAGGCCGCCCCGGCGCCGTCGGGCCAGGGCACCCCGGTGAAGATGCCGGCCCTGGGCGAGAGCGTCACCGAGGGTACGGTCACCCGCTGGCTCAAGCAGGTCGGCGAGAGCGTCGAGGTGGACGAGCCGCTGCTGGAGGTCTCGACCGACAAGGTCGACACCGAGATCCCCTCGCCGGTCGCCGGCACCCTGCTGGAGATCAAGGTCGCCGAGGACGAGAGCGCCGACGTCGGCGCCGACCTGGCGATCATCGGCGCCGCCGGGGCCGCCCCGGCCGAGGCGAAGCCGGAGCCGACGCCCGCGCCGAAGGCGGAGGCCAAGCCCGAGCCGAAGCCGGAGCCGAAGGCCGAGCCCGCCCCGGAGCCCAAGGTCGAGGAGCCGACCCCGGGCATGTCGTACAACGAGCCGGCCGCGGAGGCCGAGACGGCGGCGGAGCCGGCCAAGGCCGAGCAGGCCGCCCAGCCGTCCGCCGCGACGCCGACCCCGCAGCGGCCCACCGCCCCCGTCCAGGGTGGCGGCGAGGAGGCCGCGGGTTACGTGACCCCGCTGGTGCGCAAGCTGGCCGGCGAGCACGGCGTGGACCTCTCCTCGGTCAACGGCACCGGTGTCGGTGGTCGGATCCGGAAGCAGGACGTGCTGGAGGCGGCCGAGAAGGCCAAGGCCGCCAAGGCCGCTCCGGCGCCCGCCGCGCAGCCGGCCGCCGCGGCGGCCCCGGCCAAGCCGGCCGCGAAGCCGCAGCCGAGCGGCAAGCGGGGCACCACCGAGAAGCTGACCCGGATCCGCACGGCCATCGCCAAGCGGATGCACGAGTCGCTGCACGAGATGGCGCAGCTCACCACGGTGATCGAGGTGGACGTCACCAAGATCGCCAAGCTGCGGGCGCAGGCGAAGGACTCGTTCCAGCAGCGGCACGGCGTGAAGCTCTCCTTCCTGCCGTTCTTCGCCCTCGCCGCCGTCGAGGCGCTGCAGACGTACCCGATCGTCAACGCCCGGATGGACCTGGCGGGCGGGACGATCACCTACCCGGACGCCGAGCACCTCGGCATCGCCGTAGACACCGAGCGGGGCCTGCTGGTCCCGGTCATCCACAACGCCGGCGACCTCAACCTGGGTGGCATCGCCAAGCGGGTCGCCGACCTGGCCGAGCGCACCCGCACCAACAAGATCAGCCCGGACGAGATCGCCGGGGCGACCTTCACGCTGACCAACACCGGCAGCCGGGGCGCGCTCTTCGACACCCCGATCGTGCCGTCGCCGCAGTCGGCGATGCTCGGCACGGGTGCCGTGGTGAAGCGCCCGGTCGTGATGAACGACCCGGAGCTGGGCGAGGTCATCGCGGTCCGGTCGATGGTCTACCTGGCCCTCTCCTACGACCACCGGCTGGTCGACGGCGCCGACGCCGCCCGCTTCCTGGCCGCGGTCAAGGAGCGGCTGGAGGGCGGCAACTTCGAGGCCGAGCTGGGCCTGTAACACCGGCGTACGAGGGAGCGCCCCGGTCATCACGACCGGGGCGCTCCTTTGTCGTTCCGGCCGCCGGTCAGGCGCGCAGGGTCTCCTCGGAGACCTCCCAGAGCCGCTCGGCGGCCTCCGGGTCCAGCGCGTACGCGGCGACGCCGGTGCGGGTACCGGGCTGGTTGAGCCCGGCCTGCTGGCAGTCCTCGAAGTAGCGCCCGCCGACGCCGTCGAGCAGCGGCGAGGTGGCCACCAGCACCGAGGTGGCCGCGCCCTGCTCGGTGTTCTTCCAGTTCGGTGTGGCCCCGCCGCCGCTCTCGGCGCGCAGCCGGGCCAGCTCCTCGTCGCTGACGTAGCGCTGGAGGTTGGTCCGGATCGCGCCCGGCATCAGGGCGTTGGTGAGGATGCCGTCGTCGGCCCAGCGTCGGGTCGCGTCGACGGCGAAGAGCACGTTGGCGGTCTTGGACTGCCCGTACGCCGCCCACGGCTCGTAAGGGCGCTGCCGGAAGTGGATGTCCTCGAAGACCACCGGCGAGCGCAGGTGTGCGCTGGAGCTGACCGAGACGACCCGGGCGCCCTCGGCCGCGGCGAGCGAGCGGTGCAGCCCGGTAGCGAGCGCGAAGTGCCCGAGGTGGTTGGTGGCGAACTGCATCTCCCAGCCCTGCGGCGTGCGCATCTCGGGCGACGCCATGATCCCGGCGTTGTTGACCAGGATGTGCAGCGGGCCGTCCCAGGTGCCGACGAACGCGGCGATGGACCCCTGGTCGGCGAGGTCGAGCGGGGCTACCAGCACCTGCTCGTTGCCGGTGGTGCCGGTGATGTCCTCGGCCGCGGTGCGGCCGGCGTCGAGGTTGCGTACGGCGATCGTGACGTCGGCGCCGGCGGCGGCGAGCGCGCGGGCCGTCTCGACCCCGATGCCGGACGCGCCGCCGGTGACGATCGCGCGACGGCCGGTGAGGTCGATGTCGCGGACCACCTCCAGGGCGGTGGACCGGGCGTCGAAGGGCGTGCGGACTGGTGTGGTCGTGGTCATGATCCGTCCTTGTCCGAGGCGGCGCGGACCGTGGTCCGGCCGCTACGATGAGAAGCGGAGGCCCCTCCGGTACGACACCGAGGTTAACCGGAGGATCCTCCGTTTGCGAATCGGCCACCCAGGAGGAAACGTGCCGGCATCCGGCCCCCGACCGCTGCGCGCCGACGCGGCACGCAACCGCGAGCGACTCCTGGACGCGGCCGTACGGGCGTTTTCCCGCCAGGGCCCCGAGGTAACGCTGGACGCGGTGGCCCGGGACGCCGGGGTGGGCATCGGCACCCTCTACCGGCACTTCCCCACCCGGGAGGCGCTGGTCGAGGCCGCCTACCGCAACGAGCTGGCCAAGCTCTGCGACGCGGCGGTCGACCTGCTGGACCGGCTCCCGCCGGCCGAGGCGACCCGGGTCTGGATGGACCGGTTCGTCGACTATCTCGCCACCAAGCGCGGGATGGCGGACGCGCTGCGGCTGGTGATCGCCGCCGGCGCCAACCCGTACGCCCAGAGCCGCGACCTGCTGGTGGCCGCGCTCACCCGGCTGTTGTCGGCCGGCGCTGCCGCCGGCACGCTCCGGGCGGACGTCGACCCGGGCGACGTGCTGGCCGGCCTGAGCGGGGTCTCCCTCGCCGCCGGTGGCCCGGAGCAGCGCGACCTCGCCGGCCGGCTGCTCGACCTGCTGATGGACGGGCTGCGCCACCGCCCGACGGGCTGAGGTGAATCACCGGCCCCGAGGCCCGGACGCTGCGAGAGTGGACGGATGGGCGAAGAAGGGCGGCGCGGGCGTCTCGGGCCGGCCGTCGCGGTCGCCCCCGGCGCCCGGGTGGACAAGTTCGAGGTCTTCTTCGACCTGGTCTTCGTCGTCTCGTTCTTCATCATCACCCGGGCGACCGCCATCGAAGTCAGCGGCCGGAGCCTGCTGCACGCCCTGCTGGTGCTTGCCGTGCTCTGGTGGTGCTGGGTGGTGCACAGCATGGCCGCCACCCGGCTGCGGCTCGGCGAGGGCTTCGTGCCGGTGCTGATGGTGGCCGCGATGGCCTCCCTCTTCGCCTTCGCCCTGGCGCTGCCGCAGGCGTTCGGTGACCCTCAGGAGGGGTTCGCCGGGCCGATGGTGGTGGCGGTCAGCTACGTGGTCGTCCGCGCGGTCCACCTGGTGCTGTTCCTGCGGGCCGGGCGGGACAACCCGAGCGACCGCCGGCACCTGATCCAGTTCCTGCCGGAGCTGGTAGGCAGCACCGTCCTGCTGCTGGCGGCGGCGCTGGTCCCGGCGGCGATCGCCGACCCGGGCCGGGCCGGGATCGTCCGGGACGTGCTCTGGATCATCGTGGTGCTGGTCCAGTACGGGACGGGGATCATCGCGGGCGCCTGGGGCTGGACGGTGGCCTCCGCCGAGCACTGGACCGAACGCTACGACCTGATTCTGATCATCGCGCTCGGCGAGTCGATCATCTCGGTCGGCATCGGCGGCAACGTCCTCGGCAAGCCGGTCACCTGGCCCGCGGTGCTGGCGGCCGTGCTGGGCATCGTGTTCACCGCGGCCCTCTGGTGGGCCCACTTCGACGTCGTCGGTCCGGCCGCCCGGATCGCCCTGCACGCGGCCACCGGTCACGGCCGGATGACCATGGCCCGGGACGCCTACGCCTACCTCTACCTGCCGATGATCGCCGGCATCATCATGTTCTCGATCGGCAGCGAGGAACTGGTCCGCGCGGTCACCGACCCCGCGGGCGGGCTGGGCGAGAAGGTGCACGGCCCCGCCCTGCAACTGTTCTACGGCGGCGTGATCTGCTACCTGGCCGCCAACATGCTGTTCCAGCTCCGCACCCTGCACACCCTCTCCTGGACCCGGGTCGGGGTGCTGGTGGCGCTGGCCGCCGCCGTGCCGGTGGCGCATCACCTGCCGGCGCTGGGCGCGCTCGGGCTGCTGACCGCGATCTGCGTCGGGCTGATCGCCGTCGAGGTGATGATCTTCGCCGACTCCCGGCACGCCCTCCGGTCGGTGGTGCACGACGAGCGGACCACCCACGAGGCGGCCGAGGCGGCCTTCCGGGCCCGCTGGCACGACGACGAGCCGGACGTCGCCGGCGGGTCCACGTAGGATCGCCGCAGCGTCGCGGTGTACCCGGCACGGAGGCCGCCGAGGGCATGGAGGCGCGGGACCGCATGGGACACACGTGCATCCTTCCCACCCGCCGCAGGACCGCCTGACGGCGTTCGGCAACCAGTTGATCGAGATTCACCTCTGGCTCCGCGAGGAGTTGGCTGCGCTGCGCGCCAACCTCGGCAGCCCCGGGCGCGACCTGCGTGCCCACTGCCTGACCTTCTGCGCCGCGCTGACCCGGCACCACACCGGTGAGGACGGCGGCGCGTTCCGGGTGCTGGCCGCGCAGGCCCCCGAGCTGCGCCCGGTGCTGGACGAACTCACCGCCGACCACGAGATGGTCGCGACGATCCTGCGCCGCGTCGAGGATCTGGCCGCCGGCCCGACCGACTCCGACGGGGTACGCGCCGAGCTGGACGGGCTGAGCGCGCTGCTCGAATCGCACTTCGTCTACGAGGAGAAGAAGCTGGTCGCCGCGTTGAACGCGCTCCGCGGCGGAACCACCGAGGAACTCCTCGGCGTGCCCCTGCCCGACGAGACCTGACCCGCCCCGGCCGCTACGCCGTGAGCGGATTCGCCGGTCGGCAGAATCCGGGCCGGCGGGCTGGCCGGGCGGCCGTCGGCACCGCAGGCTGGGCCGGTGACCACCTTCTCCCTCCAGGCAACCCCCACCGACGCGGCGAGCTGGGTCGAGCTGGCCCGCCGGGCCGAGGCGGCCGGCTTCGACGCCCTGCTCGCCGCCGACCATCCCGGCGACGTCACCTCCCCCTTCGTCGCGCTGGCCGCCGCCGCGTCGGTGACCTCGACGATCGGGCTCGGGTCGTACGTGTCGAACCTGGGCGTGCGGGAGCCGATGCTGCTCGCCGCCGACGTGGCCACCCTCGACCTGGTCTCCGGCGGACGGGCCCGGCTGGGCGTCGGCGCCGGCCACACCCCGGCCGAGTGGCGCGCCGTCGGCCGGGAACGCCCCGACGTGGCCGGCCGGGTCCGCCGCTGCGTTGCCGTCGCCGAAGCGGTCCGCGCCCTGCTCGACGGTGCCCCGGTGACGGTCGACACCCCCGAGCTGGCGATGTACGGGGCGCGGCTGCGCTCACCCCGGCCGGTGCAGGAGCGGATCCCGCTGACCGTGGGCACCGCCAACTCGACGCTGCTGCGCTGGGCCGGGGCGCACGCCGACGTGGTCGGGTTGACCGGCTTCGGGCGTACCCTCGCCGACGGCCACACGCACGCGGCCCGGTGGCGGGCCGACCAGATCGAGGCGCAGCTGGCCTGCGTCGCCGACGGCGCCGCGGGTCGGGACGACCCGCCGGCGCTGGAGGCGTTGGTGCAGCGGGTGGTGGTCACCGACGACGCGGAGGCCGCCGCGGCGGAGCACGCCCGGGGCAACGGGATGACCGTGGCCGAGCTGCTGGCCACCCCGTTCGTGCTGATCGGGACCGAGGACGAGATCGTCACGGCGGTCGCGGCACACGAGCGCCGCTGGGGGGTCACCCGGTTTGTGGTACGCAGCGACGCGCTCGAACCGCTCGCGCCGGTGCTCGCCCGGCTGGCCTGAGCGGCCGGGGCGGTCAGGGCCCAGACCTGTGGTGGGGACGCTACGAACTTGATGACGTCAACGAATCGGCGAGCGTTCCAACTCGCCCCCTGCTCCTCCGGATCGCCCCGGTCGAGGCAGAGCTCCGGAGGCGGCTCACCGCCGACGGCCCTACCCTCCGCCGATTCGTTCACGTCATCAGGTCTGTAGCGACCGCGCAGGCCCCTGGCTCAGGTGAGCCGGTCGTAGAACCTGATCTTCTCGCGGAGATGGTCGTACTGGCGCTGGAGAAGCGTCATCTGCTCCTCGACCCGCTGTGCGTGCCGCTCCAGCAGCGCCCGCCGCTCGCCGGCGGTGTGCGCGCCCTCCCGGGCCAGCTCGGCGTAGCGGCACATCTCGGCGATCGGCATGCCGGTGTCGCGCAGGCAGCGGAACAGCACCAGCCAGCTCAGATCGTCGTCGGTGAAGACGCGTCGGCCGCCCGAGGTGCGGCCGACGTCGGCGAGCAGGCCGATCTTCTCGTAGTAGCGCAGGGTGTCGAGGCTGAAGCCGCTGCGCCGGGCAGCCTCCGAAGGCGAGTGTCGTCCGGTCACGTCCGCAGGCTAACGCTTGACCTGGAGCGCACTCCAGGTTGAAGAGTGGTCCCATGACGACGACACGACGACTGGGGCGCAGCGGTATCGAGGTCAGCGCGATCGGCATGGGCTGCTGGGCGATCGGCGGGCCGCTCTGGGAGGGCGAACAGCCGCTCGGCTGGGGCGAGGTCGACGACGACGAGTCGGTGCGCACGGTCCACCGGGGGCTCGACCTCGGGGCGACGCTCTTCGACACGTCCAGCAACTACGGCGCCGGACACAGCGAGCGGGTGCTCGGGCGCGCCCTCGCCGGCCGCCGCGATCGGGCGGTGATCGCCACCAAGTTCGGCTACCCCACCGACGAGACCACCCGGCAGGCCACCGGCGTCGACGCCAGCCCGGCGTACGCGCGGCGCAGCCTGGAGGACTCGCTGCGCCGACTCGACACCGACCACGTCGACCTGTACCAGCTGCACGTCAACGCACTGCCGGTGCCGCAGGCGCTGGACCTGGTCGACACGCTGGAGGCGCTGGTCGCCGAGGGCAAGATCCGGGCGTACGGCTGGAGCACCGACGACCCCGCCTCGGCGCGGGCGTTCGCGGCGGCGGGGCCACACTGCGCGGCGATCCAGCACGACCAGTCGGTGCTGCGGGACAACGCGGAGATGCTCGCGGTCTGCGACGAGTTCGACCTGGCCAGCCTCAATCGGGGGCCGCTCGCGATGGGCCTGCTCACCGCGAAGTACCAGGGCGCGCCGGCCGCGCGGGGCGGCGACGACGTACGCGGGGTCGCCCCGGAGTGGCTGCCCTGGTTCACCGACGGGGTGCCCAGAGCGGAGTGGGCCGACCGGGTGGCGCGGGTACGTGAAGCGCTCACCGCCGACGGTCGTACCCTCGCCCAGGGCGCGCTGGGTTGGCTGCTCGCGCGCAGCCCGCGGACCCTGCCCATCCCCGGCTGCCGGACGGTGGCCCAGGCCGAGGAGAACCTGGGGACGCTGGCGTACGGCCCGCTGCCCGACCCGGCCTTCGCCGAGGTGGAGCGCCTCCTCGCCGAGCTGCGCGGCACCCCGGCGCACGCCTGACAGCGCGGGTGCGCGAGGTAAGACGCCTCGGTGGGACCCGGTCGCGGAACCCCGATCAGGACTTGCCCTGCCCCTGGGGCAGTTGCTCGGCGACGAAGACGCCAACGCCGTGTACGCCCTCAACCCAGCCCTGCATCTGCAGCACGAGGACCGCCTGACGCACAACGCCGGCAGAGACGCCGTGCTCTTCCTTGAGCTGCGCCGTGGAGGGCAGCTTCTCGCCGGGTGCGAGTTGTCCGGACGCAATCTGATCACGGATCTGGTCCGCGATCTGCGCCCATTTTGCTTTGGCGGGCATGTTGACTCCCTGGTCTGCACCGCCATTCGATCACGGCCGAGCTTTACATGACAAGCAAGGACTAGATCAGCCTTGACTTTACTAGTCTTGTCTGACAAAGTTCGACCTGACCGGCTCCCTGGTCTGCAAACCCGGAGCTGGTCGTCCTGTGGAACCACCCGGCCGACCACTCCCCCGGGCAGTCGGCCGGGTGTCCGCTGCCCGCGATCTGCCATTGGCGGGCTCCGTGAACAGGCCCGGGGCGGGTGCCGGGCTCCGGCCGACCATGCGCGCACACGGCCGTCCCCGCCCGCCTCGGCGCCGCACTCGACGAGGAGGCGACACACGTGCGGTCAGTGGCCGACGAACCGGTGGACGCGTTGGAAAAGGTGCTCGGCGAGCTGCCCCTGCCGTGGGTGGTCACCGTGGAGGACGTGAAGCTCGGCCTGCGGGCGTTGCTCGTGCACCGGCCCGAGGAGTGGCCCGCCGGCCCGCTGTGCCGCAGCGACCGGACCCCGTACCCCTGCCTGCTGCACCGCTGGGCACGGCGGCTGCTGCGTTCACGCGGCCTGCCCGACGGTGTGATCGACACGCTGGTCGAACGCGGCGGACCGCTGCCCGGCGTACCCCATGGTCGGCGCTGATGGGATGGCCGCGACGCAACGCGGGACCGGTGCCGCTCGCGCCCCGGCACCGACGGACCTGGCGCTACGGGCGGCGCTGGTGCTCGTGCGGCCTGCGCTGGACGGCCTGCCCCGACCGGCACGCGCCCGTCCCCACCGAACCGCCCACCCCGCCGTCGAACAACCGTTGGTGGGACGAGGTGACCAGGGCGATTCCCCAGGTGGGTCGGGCTGGCCGGCTCACCCCGGCACAGACCTGGCGGGCCAACGGCGGCCGGTGGTGAGCGGCGGCGGGCACCTGCCACTGCGACCCCTCTGGCTCTGCCGCGCCTGCGCCGCACCCTGGCCGTGCGCGCCGGCCCGGCTGGGCCTGCTGCACGAGTACGCCGCCGACCGGGTGTCGCTGCTGGTCTACCTGGGCGGGCTGCTGCACGACGCCGCCGGCGAGCTGCACAGGCTGCACCCGTACGACGGGCCGGCGCCGGGGCAGCTCTTCACCCGCTTCCTCGGCTGGGCGATCCCCCGCCGGTCGACGCCCGACCCACCCTGACGCCCGTTCGGAGAGGGCCCGCCTCGTCCAGGATGACCCGCCACCCGGCGGGGTCTATGCCGTGGCCCATGGCCACCGCACGATCTTCGGCTGTCCTCACAGGTCATCGATGATCAACGCGGTGGCCGTCCTCATGCTCGTGCCACGCCCAACACCGAAGTCAGGTGGCGTTGAGGTGCTGGGGTTGCCGACCCTCGGCCAGCCGAGTGCCAGACGTATCCACGGCGCTGTGACATATTGCCCACACCCAGGGGCCAGCGAATCCGACAGCCGATACCTACAGTCTGGCCATGAGCACCGACAAAGGCGTGCGGGTCTGGCTCCGCCGGCATGGAGCTGAGCAGATCGCGCATCCCGGGGGCAACCTGTACGCCCACCTGTGTCGAGTCAGCGAACGACTCGCCGTGCTCGGCTGCAGCAGTGAAGTGCAAGCCGCCGGCCTTACCCACGCCGTCTACGGCACCGACGGGTTCGACCTCGCCCTGCTTGATCGGGCCGATCGTGCTGTGCTACGGGATCTCGTTGGTGCCGACACCGAGGAGCTTGTCTATCTGTATGGCGCCTGCGACCGTGGACGCAGCTGGCGGGAGCTGGCGAAGACCGGCCAGGTGTTCGACCGCTTCGTACGTCAGGTGAGAACGCCGAATGCGGCTCAACTTCGGTCGCTCATGGACCTGAGCATCGTCAACGAACTGGACGTCATCGAGCACGATCCTGCGGTGGCGGACCGGCACGGTACCTACTTCCGGGAACTGTTCGCCTCTTGGGCCCCACTGGCCTCTGAGCAGGTCAACCGCGATGCGCAGCGGGTCTTGCGGCCGTGACACCCGAACCATCGGCAGGGCCACGTTCGACAGCACGCACCCCCGGTCGCGTACGCGTGCGAGCCGTCTACCCCGGCAGCTTTGATCCCTTCACTCCCGGGCATTTGAATGTGGTGAACCGGGCACGCGACCTCTTCGACGAAGTGGTCGTGCTCGTCGCGGTCAACAGCATCAAGCATCCGGGCACCGACGAAGAGGAGCGAGCGGCCGCTGTTCGGGCCATTCTGCCGGTCGAGTGGACCTCCGTCACCGTTGCGGCCTGGAGCGGGTTGACCTCCACCTACTGCCGTCGCCAGGAAGTAGGAGTGATCGTCCGCGGCGTGCGTAACACCACCGACCTCCAGTACGAGTACCGGCTCGCCGCGATGAACCAGTCGCTGGGTGTCCCCACGGTATTTCTGCCGGCGCAGCCCGAACTGGCCGCGGTGTCTTCGACTGCGGTGCGAACGCTGGGAAAGTGACCTTCGTCCACGGGTGACTCATCCCGCTCAACGCATCCAAGTCCACATCCGTACCCGAAGATATGAACATGCGGATCCTCATGGCCGGCGCGTCCGGCTTCCTCGGCACCCGGCTGGTCGACCGGCTCACCGCCGACGGGCACCAGGTCACCCGGCTGGTCCGGCGACCGCCGCGCGCCTCCGACGAACGACAGTGGAACCCGTCCGCCGGGCAGCTCGACCCGGCCGTGGTCGCCGAGGCCGACGCGGTGGTCAACCTGGCCGGCGCCGGGGTCGGCGACAAGCGCTGGGACGACGCCTACAAGCAGCTCATCCGGTCGAGCCGGGTGGACAGTACGACCACGCTGGCGATCGCCATCGCCGGGCTGCCGGCGGCGGACCGGCCGACGGTGCTGCTGAACTCCTCCGCCGTCGGCTGGTACGGCAACACCGGCGACCGGGCCGTGGAGGAGGACTCGCCGGCGGGCGAGGGCTTCCTCGCCGACGTCTGCCGGGTCTGGGAGGCCGCGACCCGGCCGGCCGAGGACGCCGGGGTACGGGTGGTCCGGCTCCGCACCGGCCTGCCGCTGCACCGCGACGGCGGTCTGCTCAAACCGCAGCTGCTCCCGTTCAAGCTGGGCATCGCCGGGCGGCTGGGCAGCGGCCGGCAGTGGCTGCCGTGGATCTCGATGCGGGACTGGCTGGACGCCGCGGTCTTCCTGCTGGATCGGGGCGACGTCGCCGGCCCGGTCAACGGTGTCGGCCCGACCCCGGTCACGAATGCCGAGTTCACCCGGGAGCTGGCCCGCCAGCTGCACCGCCCGGCGATCATCCCGATCCCCGCGGTGGCCCTCAAGGTCGCCCTCGGCGGCTTCGCCCACGAGGCCCTCACCAGCACCCGCGTGCTGCCGGGCGTCCTGACCAGGGCCAACTTCCGCTACACCCACCCCGACCTGTCCAGCGCCCTGCACGCCGCCCTGACCGATTGACGGCGCAGGGGCCCTTCCCGCGCGGGATGGGCCCCTGCGGGCGTCCGGTCAGCAGCCGATGACCCAGTAGTTGGGGGCGGTCTGCTTGAGGGTGGTGGTGTAGAAGGTGTTGTAGAGGCCCATCCGCTGGTTGCTGCCCAGGGCATAGGCGTAGCCGCCGGACTGGTAGGCGCGGCCGGCGGTGACGTGGGCGTAGTTGCTGGCGGTGACGCAGACCGGGGACGCGGTCGGGGTGGGCGTGGGGGACGCGGTCGGGCTGGGCGAGGACGTCGCCGTCGGGGTCGGGCTGGGCGTGACGCCGCCGTTCAGGCCGAAGAAGAGCGCGTCCCGGTAGGTCGAGCAGATGGTGTCCAGGAAGTACGAGGTGGCCGTGCCGCACTGGTCGGTGGCCGAGCCGGGGTCGACCGGCGTCCCGTGGCCCATGCCGGAGACCCGGTAGAGCCGGACGGCGTCGCTGCCGTACACCTCCAGGCTGGTGCCGCCGGGCAGCGAGGCGGTGCTGCTCGGACTCTGCGAGACGCCGAGCACGTTGGTCCACTGGTCCCGGGACTCGGTGGCGTTCATCGGCACCACGGTGGTGTCCGAGGTGCCGTGCCAGATGGACACCCGGGGGCGCCGGCCGGTGTAGCCGGGGTACGCGTTGCGGACCAGGTCGCCCCAGGCGGCCGGGGTCTGGTCCACCCCGCTGTATTGGCAGGTGCTGGTCGACGCGGGCGGCGAGCAGCGGTAGGGGATCCCGGCGATGACCGAGCCGGCGGCGAAGACGTCCGGGTAGGTGGCGAGCATGACCGAGGTCATCGCCCCGCCGGCCGAGAGCCCGCTGATGAAGATGCGGTTGCCGTCGAGGCCATAGTTGCTCTTCGCGTAGTCGACCATCTGCCTGATCGACAGCGCCTCGCCCTGGCCCCGGTTGATGTCCCCCTCGGTGTACCAGTTGAAGCAGCTCAGCGACTGGTTGGCGCTGGACTGCTGGGGCACGATCAGGGCGAACTTCCACAGGTCGGCGTACTTCTGCCAGCCGGAGTTGGCGAAGTAGCCGGAGGCGTTCTGGGTGCAGCCGTGCAGCAGCACCACGGCCGGCGCGTTGGCCGGCAGGCCGTCCGGGCGGTAGGCGTACATGGCCAGGTTGCCGGGGTTGGAGCCAAAGCCGGTGACCTGGGTGAGGCTGGCGGCCTGGGCGGGCACGGCGATGGCGACCAGGGCGGCCGCGGCCAGCGCGACCCCGGCGACCGCCCCGGCGAGCCGGGCGAGGATGGATGAGGAGCGGCGCACGGCGACCTCCTGTTGCGGTGTGTGAACTGGGTCACCCCCGAGTTGCCGCGACGTTACGTCGATGTTTCCAACCGGCGACATGGCCGGCGTTCACACATTCGCCGTCGCCGATGTAGTGGTCGGCAGCCCGGGATCGCGCCCCAAGCCGGCTTCCGTGTCTGCCCGGTGCGTACGGATCCGGTTGGTAACGTCCGCTCCGTGCCGACCTCCCCCACCCGGGCCGCCGACCGGCCACCCGCCAGCGTGCCCGCCGCCGACCGGGGACGAAGGGCCGACCTGGTCGTGGCGCTCGTCGCGGTCGCCCTGGCCGTCTGGGTGACCAGCGGCCTGTGGCGCGACCCGAACCACCGGGCGATCACCGTCAACTCCAGCGACCAGGCGCTCTTCGAATGGCTGCTCGCCTTCGGCGGACACGCGCTCACCCACGGGGAGAACCCGCTCTTCACCCATTTGATCAACGTGCCGGACGGGGTGAACCTCGCGGTCAACACCTCGGTCACCGTGTACGCGGCGGTCTTCGCCCCGCTGACGTACCTGGTCGGGGCGCCGGCGACGTTCCTGGTGATCCTCACCCTCAACCTGGCCGCCACCGCGCTGGCCTGGTACTGGCTGCTCTCCCGGCACCTGGTCCGCAGCCGGCTGGCCGCCGCCGTCGGGGCGCTCTTCATCGCCTACTCCCCCGGCATGGTGGCGCACGCCAACGCCCACCTGAACTGGACCGCCGGCTGGCTGGTGCCGCTGCTGGTGTTCGGCGTGTTCGGGCTGCGCCGACCGGGACGCTGGCGGCGTGGCGGGATCGTGCTGGGCGTGCTGGTCGCGGTCGCCTTTTCCATCGCCGCCGAGGGGCTCTTCTTCACCGCCCTGGCCCTCGCCGTCTTCCTGGCCGCCTGGGCGCTGCACCCGGCCCGCCGGGCCGAGGCCCGGGCGGCGCTGCCCGACTTCCTGCGCGGGCTGGGGGTGACCGCGCTGGTGGCCGGGGTGCTGCTGGCGTACCCACTCTGGTTGCACTTCGCCGGCCCGCAGCGCTTCCACGGCACCGGCTTCGACCCGATGATCCACTCCGAGGACATCGCCGCATTCGGGGCGTACCCGAGCCGGTCGCTGGCCGGGCTGGCCGGTCTGGACACCTCGCTGGCGCCCAACCCGACCGAGGAGAACTCGTTCTTCGGGCTGCCGCTGCTGCTGCTCGCCGTGGCCTGCTTCACCCTGCTGTGGCGGCGGGCCGACCCCGGACGCCGGGCGACGCTGGCCGCGCTCGGCAGCACCGGGGTGGTCTTCGCGGTGCTCTCCTGGGGGCCGGTGGCCAAGTGGGCCGGCACCCGCACCGGGCAGGTGCTCCCCTTCGGCGTGCTGGACAACCTGCCGGTGGTCAACGCCGCGCTGCCGTCCCGGCTGGCGCTCGCGGTCGCCCCGGTGATCGGCCTGCTGCTGGCGTACACGGTCGATCTGCTGCGCGCGGATCCGCCGCGGCGGCGCGGCGCGGGGGTGGCCTGGGGCCTGGGCTTCGCCGTGGCGCTGCTGCCGCTGCTGCCGGTCCCGCTGCTGACCACGGTGCGCCCGCCCGTGCCGCAGTTCATCACGGCCGGCACCTGGCGCCAGTACGTCCCGCCCGGTGAGGTGCTCACCCCGCTGCCGCTGACCCTGGACGTCACCCCCGACGGGCAGCGCTGGCAGGCGTACGCGCTCACCCACGGCCAGGGTGAGTTCCGCATCCCGGCCGGCTTCTTCCTCGGCCCCGGCGGGCCGGACGGGCGGGGCCAGATCGGCCCGCCGCCGCGCACCTTCGACACCCTGATGGACCAGGCGGGTCGGACCGGGCTCACCCCGATCGTCACCGAAGGCAGCATCCAGCTCTCCCGGGCCGACCTGCGCTACTGGGGAGTCCGGGCGGTGGTGCTCCCCGACGAGGTGGACGGGGCGAAGTACGACCTCGACGAGGAGGCCCTGCGGCGCACGGCCACCGCCCTCCTCGGCCCGCCCCGCCGGGTCGACGACGTCTGGCTCTGGACGATCCCGGCGCTCTAACCCCCCTCCCTCCCTCCCTCCCCTCCCCGCGATCTTGCAGTAGTGGCCCCGGCATATCGGACGGAAGCCGCGGCACGGGGGCCGAAAGTGCAAGATCGGCGAGGTGGGAGGGGGTGGGGGTGGGGTGGGGGTGGGGGCGACGGAGCTCACCCGGGTGGGGCGGGGGGCCGGGTTTAGGCTGGGAGGGTGACTGCTACGACTTCCGGGCTGACTGCCGTCCACGCCGGCGTACTCGACTACCAGGCCGCGTGGGACGAGCAGCGGCGCCTGCACGAGGCGGTGGTGGCCGGTGAGCGCGCCGACACCGTGCTGCTGCTGGAGCACCCCAGCGTCTACACCGCCGGCAAGCGCACCGAGCCCTGGGACCGCCCGACCGACGGCACCCCGGTGGTCGACGTCGACCGGGGCGGCAAGATCACCTGGCACGGCCCGGGTCAGCTCGTCGGCTACCCGATCGTCCGGCTGCCCGACCCGGTGGACGTGGTCGCCTACGTGCGCCGCACCGAGCAGCTGCTGATCGACGTCTGCGCCGAGGTCGGGCTGGCCGCCGGGCGGGTCGAGGGGCGCAGCGGGGTCTGGGTGCCGGAGGACGACCGGGGTCCGGCCCGCAAGGTGGCCGCCATCGGCATCCGGGTCGCCCGCGGGGTGACCCTGCACGGCTTCTCGATCAACTGCGACTGCGACCTGGGGTACTTCGACCGGATCGTGCCGTGCGGCATCCGGGACGCCGGGGTCACCTCGCTCACCGCCGAGCTGGGCCGCCCGGTCACCGTCGCCGACGTGCTGCCGGTGGTCGAGCGCCACCTGACCACCCTCGTCGAGGTCTGAGCGACTTTTTCCCGCCCCGGTGTCCCGCCGGGCGTCCTCCCGATCGTCCCTATGGTGGAGTCGGCGATCAGCGCCGGCACCGACTGAGGCCGGCGACCGGCGCCGGCCCCGGACGCGAGGAGCGGACATGCCCACCTACATCGCGCTGACCTACACCGCCGACGTCGACTGGACGGCCCCCGAGCAGGCCGCCGAGATGCAGGAGTACCGGGAGTTCGGCGAGGCCGCCCGGGCGGTGATCCGGGGCGGCGCCGCGCTCTATCCGACCGCCACCGCCACCACCGTGCGGGTCGGCGGCGGCAAGGGTGGCGACGTGCTCACCACCGACGGCCCGTACGCGGAGACCAAGGAGGCCCTGACCGGCTTCTACCTGCTGGACTGCGCGGACCTGGACGAGGCGGTCGCGACGGCCGCGAAGCTCCCCGCGGCCTGGAACGGCGCGGTCGAGGTCCGCCCGGTCATCCCGCTGTAGTCGGTGCCGATGCCGACCGGTGACGCGAAGACGGCGGACGGGACCGGCGCGTGGGCCGACCCGGCCGCGGCGAGCGCGGCGGGCGTGGTCCGGGCCGAACGGGCCCGGATCCTGGCCACCCTGATCCGCGTCACCGGCAGCGTCGACCTCGCCGAGGACGCCACCCAGGACGCGGTGGTCCGGGCCCTGGAGAGCTGGCCGCGTGACGGTGTGCCGGAGAACCCGCGCGGCTGGCTGCTGGTGGTGGCCCGGCGCCGGGCGGTCGACCTGATCCGTCGCGAGGCCCGGCGGGCCGGGAAGGAGGCCGAGGCCGTGTCGCTGCTCGACCCCACCCCCGAACCGCCCCAGGTGGTCCGGGACGACCTGCTCCGGCTGGTCTTCACCTGCTGCCACCCGACCCTGTCGCTGGACGCGCAGGTGGCGCTGGCACTGCGGACCCTCGGCGGGCTGAGCATCGCCGAGGTGGCCCGCGCCCTGGTGGTCCCCGAGGCCACCATGGCCAAGCGGCTCACCCGCACCAGGCAGAAGATCGCCAAGGCCCGCATCCCGTACCGGGTGCCGACGGCCGAGGAACTGCCGGACCGGCTGGTCGGGGTGGCCGCCACCGTCTACCTGATCTTCAACGAGGGCTACTCCGCCGGCTCCGGGGACGACCTGGTCCGGGTCGGCCTGGCCGAGGAGGGGCTGCGGCTGGCCCGGCTGCTGGCCGAGCTGATGCCGGACGAGCCCACCGTGCTCGGCCTGCTGGCGCTGCTGCTGTTGCAGAACTCCCGCCGCGCCGCCCGGCTCGACCCCGACGGCCGGCTGCTGCTCCTCGCCGAGCAGGACCGGTCGCGCTGGGACCGGGCGGCGATCACCGCCGGGGTGGAGCTGGTCGGCCGAGCGCTGCGCCGCACCCCGCACCACCCCGACCGGTACGTGGTACAGGCCGCCGTCGCCGCCTGCCACGCCCTCGCCCCGTCGTACGACCGGACGCCGTGGGACGCGGTGATCTCCTGGTATGAGGTGCTGCTCACCGTGCACGACACCCCGGTGGTCCGGTTGAACCGGGCGGCGGCGGTCGCCGAGCGGGACGGCCCCGCCGCCGGGCTCGCCCTGGTCGACGCGCTCGACGGGCTGCACGACTACCCGTGGTGGCACGCCAGCCGGGCCGAGCTGCTGCGCCGCCTCGCCCGGCCGACCGAGGCGATGGCCGCGTACGAGCAGGCGCTGGCGCTCGGGACGAACGGGCCGCAGGCGGACCACCTGCGCCGCAGGCTCGCCGAGCTGACCGCCTAGGCGGCGCTGGTGGACGTGCGCCCCGACCACGAACGGCACGCCGAAGGGTCCCGTCCCGCCGGCCGGGTGGCCGGCGGGACGGGCGTCCGCTACGGGGTGAGGCGGTGCAGGTCACGCGGGAAGGCGGTGACCTCCCGGACGTTGGCCGCGCCGACCAGGCGGGCGACGAAGCGTTCCAGCCCGATGGCGAAGCCGCCGTGCGGTGGCATGCCGTGCCGGAACGCGTCGAGATAGCCGGCGTACGGCTCGACCGGCTCACCCCGGGCGGCCAGCGCCGCGAGGTAGTCGTCGTACCGGTGCAGCCGCTGCCCGCCGGTGACCAGCTCCAGCCCCCGGAAGAGCAGGTCGAAGCCGTTGGAGTACGCCGGCCGCGCCGGGTCGGGATGGGTGTAGAAGGGCCGCTTGGCCATCGGGTAGCCGGTGACGAAGAGGAAGTCCGAACCGTGCTCGGCCCGGGCCCACTCCCCCAGCGCCCGCTCGTGGGCGGGGGCGAGGTCCGGCTCGTCGGCCGGCGCCCCGGCGATCTTCAGCGCCTCGGTGAAGTGCACCGCCGGAATCTCGGCCGGCACCTCCGACGGGGTCACGTCGAGGGTCGCCAGCTCCCCGGCCGCCCGGTCGGCGACCGTCGCCATCATGCCGGCGAGGGTGTCGCGCAGTACCGCCATCACGTCGCGGTGATCGGCGACGAAGCCCAGCTCGGCGTCGAGGGAGGTGTACTGCGCCAGGTGCCGGACGGTGTCGTGCGGTTCGGCGCGGAACACCGGACCGACCTCGTAGACCCGCTCGAAGACGCCCACCATGAGCTGCTTGTAGAACTGCGGCGACTGGGCCAGGTACGCGGGCCGGCCGAACCAGTCCAGCGCGAAGACGTTCGCCCCGCTCTCGGTGGACGAGCCGACCACCTTCGGGGTGTGGATCTCCACGAAGCGGTGCTCGTCGAGGGCGGCCCGGAACCCGGCCACCGCCGCCGCCGAGATGCGCAGCGCCGCCGAGCGGGTCGGGTGGCGCAGCGCCACGGGGGCGTTGTCCAGCTGGGTGGGCAGGGTCGCGGTGAGCGCCGGCCGGTACAGGTCGAACGGCGGCGGCACGGCGGGCGGTCCGAGTGGTCGTACCGTCGGGTCGGTGAGCTCGACCCCGGCGGGCGCCGTCGGGTTCGCGGTGGCCCGGCCGACCACCTCGACGACGGTCTCCTCGGTGAGGGTCTCCAGCTGGGCGCGGACCGCAGGGTCGGTGACCACGACCTGGGCCAGGCCGGTGGCGTCCCGCACGATCAGGAAGGCCACCGACTTGAGCAGCCGGCGGCGGTGCACCCAGCCGGCGATCCGGACGGATTCCCCGACATGGTGGCTGAGCTGGGCAGAAAGGATGCGTTGCACGGTGGCTACCTCCTTGATCATCGCAACGCGATCCCCAGGGAGGTGTGGGCGAGCGGGAACCTCGCGGTGCCACCACACCTTCGTCCCCGCCGGGGCGGGGACCTCGTTCGTCGCCTGATGACCGGGGCCAGCCGGGCGGGCTCTACTGGGCGCGGCCCGTCAGGGCCGGCACCGTTCTTCCCGCAGCTCGGGAGGGTCTTCGCGCGCCGGCACCAGACCGCCTTCCAGCAACCGGCGGCTCTCTGCACTGGCGGATCGGCGCGCTACTCGGCTCCGTCACAGCTCTGCCGGGACGCTAACACGTCGACCGCGTTCCGTGTGACGACACTTTTTCGCCCTGCGGTGTCCGGTGTCACAACATCTGGGGCGTGACGCCGGTCGCCCGGCGTTCATCGACCGCCACCGTCCGGCGTAGTCTCGTTTTCGTGACGATCGAGCACTCCACGCCGACGACCGAGCAGGCCAGCCGCACCGCGACGGTCGCGCCCGAAGGGCGCCGCCTGCTGCGGATCGAGGCGCGCAACGCCGAGACGCCGATCGAGCGCAAGCCGCCGTGGATCAAGGTCAAGGCCAAGATGGGGCCGGAGTACACCCAGCTGCGCGGACTCGTCGCGCGCGAGGGGCTGCACACCGTCTGCCAGGAGGCCGGCTGCCCCAACATCTACGAGTGCTGGGAGGACCGCGAGGCCACCTTCCTCATCGGCGGTGACCAGTGCACCCGGCGCTGCGACTTCTGCCAGATCGACACCGGCAAGCCGGCCGAGTTCGACGCCGACGAGCCGCGCCGGGTCGCCGAATCGGTGGCCGCGATGGGGCTGCGCTACGCCACCATCACCGGCGTCGCCCGCGACGACCTGCCCGACGGCGGCGCCTGGCTCTACGCCGAGACGGTCCGGCAGATCCACGCCCTCCAGTCCGGCTGCGGCGTCGAGCTGCTGATCCCCGACTTCAACGCCGTCCCCGAGCAGCTCGCCGAGGTGTTCAGCTCCCGGCCCGAGGTGCTGGCGCACAACGTCGAGACGGTGCCCCGCATCTTCAAGCGGATCCGCCCGGCGTTCCGCTACGAGCGCTCCCTGGACGTGATCCGGCAGGCCCGGGCCGACGGCCTGGTCACCAAGAGCAACCTGATCCTGGGCATGGGCGAGGAGCGGGCCGAGGTCTCGCAGGCGCTGCGCGACCTGCACGAGGCCGGCTGCGAGCTGATCACCATCACCCAGTACCTGCGCCCCTCGCCCCGGCACCACCCGGTCACCCGCTGGGTCAAGCCCGAGGAGTTCGTCGAGCTGCGCGAGGAGGCCGAGGAGATCGGCTTCGCCGGCGTGATGAGCGGGCCGCTGGTGCGCTCGTCGTACCGCGCCGGGCGGCTCTACAAGCAGGCGCTCGACGCCCGCGAGCAGGTCACCGCCACCTCCTGAGGCACCGGCATCCCGCGTCGGGGGCCGTCGGCCGCCGTCCGGATGTCATGATCACAGGCATGACCGCCGGGGTACGCCAGCAGTCGCGCGACGCGGCACGCCCGCGCGCCGGCCGGTGGCCCCGACCACCGGTGCTGCTGGCCCTGCTGGTCGGGCTCGCCGGGGTCGGGTACCGGCTCGCCCTGCTGCTCGCCGACACACCCCGGACCAACAGCGACGAGGCGACGATGGGGCTCGCCGCGCTGCACATCGCCCGGGGCGAGGACTTCCCGGTCTTCTTCTACGGCCAGGCGTACATGGGCGCCCTGGAGGCGTACCTGGCCGCGCCGCTGTTCGCCCTGTTCGGACCGTCGGTGCCGGCGTTGCGGCTGCCCCTGCTCGCCCTGTACGCCCTCTTCCTGCTGCTCGCCTGGCGGTTGACCCGCCGGCTCGGCGGCGACCGCTGGTTCGCGCTGCTGGTGGTCACGGTGCTGGCGCTGGGCTCGGACCGGATCGTGAAGAACCAGCTCATCGCGGGTGGCGGCTACCCGGAGCTGAACCCGATCGGGGTGGGGCTGGCGCTGCTCGCCCTGGACCTGGCCGCCGGCCGGGCGGCGGGACGGCGGTGGCGGTTCGCCGCGTTCGGGCTGCTCACCGGGCTCACCCTCTGGGTGGACCCGCTGCTGCTGCCGTACCTGCTGGCGCTCGGCGCGGTGCTCGCCGGCACCGTCCGGCGCGAGCTGCGCGGCCGGTCCGGCCTGCTGCTCGGCGGCGCCGCGCTGTTCGGGGCCGCGCCGCTGCTGGGAGAGAGCCTCGCCCACGGCCGCAACCCGCTGACCGCGGTGTTCCACGCCGGCGGCGGTGACGCGGCGGCGGCCTGGGCCGACCGGCTGCACGGCGGCCTGGTGCTCGGGCCGCCGCTGGGCATGGGCCTCTGCGCCCCGAGTCACTGCGCGCCGTGGCAGCTCTGGTGGGCGGTCGCCCTGCCGGTGCTGCTGGTTCTGGCCGGTCTGGCCGCCTGGCGCGGGCTGGGTGGGGCCGACACCGGTGGCGTCGGCCCGGAGCAGGCGCGGCGGGCGCCGGCGGCGGTGCGGCTGGCGCTGGTGATCGGGGCGGCGGGCACCCTCGCCGCGTACACGGTCAGCAGCGCGGCCGGGCTGACCCCGGTGGAGAGTTCCCGTTACCTGTCCTGTCTGGGCATCTCGACCCCGGCACTGCTCTGGCCACTCTGGACGGCGGCCCGCCGGAGCCGCCACCCCGTCGACGGGCGGCCCGCCACCCCGACCGGTCGCGGCCTGCGACGCGTCGCGGCGGTCGGCACGCTGGTCGCGCTGGTGGCCGCCGGCACGGTCGCCACCGTCGGCGCGATCGGCCGGACGCCCACCGACCGCGCGGAGGCGGACCGACACCGGGCCATGGCGGACGCGCTGCGCGAGCGGGGCGTCCGCCAGGTGTACGGCGAGTACTGGACCTGCAACCGGCTCACCTTCGCGGCCGGTGAGGAGATCGTCTGCGCGGTGGTCGACGAGCGGCTGCGCCCCGGCTTCGACCGGCTGCCGGCGTACCGGCGGGAGGTGGCACGGGCGGCGGCGCCGGGGTACGTCGCGCCGGCCGGTTCCCCGCTCGCCGACCGGCTGGACCGGTCACCGCCGGCCGGGCTGACCCGGGTGACCGTGGACGGTTGGCGGCTCTGGCTGCCGGCGCGCTGACCCGCACCGCCGCCCGCTGACCCGCACCGCCGCCGGCAGGGCCGGACCGCCGGGCATCTCCCGCCGGCGCCCTCGGCGGCCCACCGTCCGGGCGGTGAGATGCTAGATTCCGCCGTCCCCGACCCCCTGCGATGGTGGTGTCCCTCATGGCCCAGCCGCACACGGTGATCATCGGTGCCGGTCCCGCCGGGCTGACCGCCGCGTACGAGCTGACCCGGCGGCGGGCCTCGGTCGACGTGGTGGAGGCGGACGACGTGGTCGGCGGGATCAGCCGGACCGTCGAGCGGGACGGCTGGCGGTTCGACATCGGCGGGCACCGGTTCTTCACCAAGGTGCCCCGGGTGGCGGCGTTCTGGCACGAGGTGCTGCCCCCCGCCGACTTCCCACTGCGCCCCCGGATGAGCCGGATCCACTACCGGGGCAGGCTCTTCGACTACCCGCTGCGGGCGGGGAACGCGCTGGCCAACCTCGGGCCGGTGGAGGCGGTGCGGTGCGTCGGGTCGTACCTGTGGGCGCGGGTACGCCCACCGGCCGACCAAAGCCACTTCGAGGGCTGGGTGTCGGCCCGGTTCGGCGCCCGGCTGTACCGGATGTTCTTCAAGACGTACACCGAGAAGGTCTGGGGGTTGCCCGCGACCGCGCTGCGGGCCGACTGGGCCGCGCAGCGGATCCGGAACCTGTCGCTCGGCGCGGCGGTGCGCGACGCGCTGCGGCCCGGCCGCGGCGGCACCGACGTGACCAGCCTGATCGAGGAGTTCCGCTACCCGCGGCTGGGCCCCGGGATGATGTGGGAACGCTGCGCCGAGCTGGTCACCACGGCCGGCGGCACGGTCACCGTGGACACCACGGTCCGCGCGGTGCACCGCGACGAGGGCCGGGCGGTCGCGGTGACCGTCGTCGGCGCCGACGGCGAGCGACGGATTGCGGCGGACCACGTGGTGTCGAGCATGCCGCTGCCCGCACTGGTCCGGGCGATGGACCCGCCGGCGCCGGCCGCGGTGCGGGCCGCCGCCGACGCGCTGCGGCACCGGGACTTCCTCACCGTCGCGCTGGTGGTGCCGACCGAGGCCGGCTTCCCGGACAACTGGATCTACGTGCACACGCCGGGGGTACGCGTCGGCCGGATCCAGAACTTCGGCGCGTGGTCGCCGGAGATGGTCCGCGACGGCGGCACCTGCCTCGGGCTGGAGTACTTCGTCACCGAGGGCGACGCGCTCTGGACCGCCGCCGACGACGAGCTGGTCGCGCTCGGCACCACCGAGCTGGGGCGGCTCGGCCTGGTCCGCGCCGGGACGGTCACCGCCGGGTACGTGGTGCGGATGCCGAAGGCGTACCCGGTCTACGACCAGGGGTATGCCGAGGCGGTCGACACCATCCGCCGGTGGCTCGCCGTGGCGGCGCCGAACGTGCACCCGGTCGGCCGCAACGGGATGCACCGCTACAACAACCAGGACCACTCGATGCTCACCGCGATGCTCACCGCGGAGAACATCCTCGACGACGCCGGCCATGACGTGTGGACGGTCAACGTGGACGACGACTACCACGAGGGGGGCGGCACGGGTCGCGCCGCGCCGGTGTTCCCCCGCTGACCCGCGCTCCCGGCGTGCCCGGCCATCGCGCCGGTCCCGCGTGCCCAGCCGCCGCGCCGACCCGCGTCTCGGGCCGTGCCTCTCGGGCCGTGCCCGCCCGGGTGCCCGATCGGCGTGTCGGCCCGGCGCGGTGGATTTCCTGATGAGCGATATGACGCAGAGGCATATTTATGCCTCTGCGTCATATCGCTCGTGACGACAACAGGGTGCCGGGAGGTGACGGACCGTGATGTCCGTCCAGCAGCGATCGTCAACCGCGCCGACGACGGCGGACCGGTTTCCGGGGGCGGGTCAGCGCGGTCCGGGGACGGCGTCGGCGGTGGTCGTCGCCCGGTCGAGCAGCCCCAGGCGGTGGGCGAGCGCCGCCGCCTCGCCCCGGTTGGTGACGTCCAGCTTGGCGATGATTCGGGAGACGTGCACGCTCGCCGTCTTCGGCGAGATGAAGAGCCGCTCGGCGATCCGGCTGTTGCTGTGTCCCTCCGCGACCAGCCGCAGCACCTCCTGCTCCCGCGAGGTGAGCAGGTCGGCCCCCGGCCTTCCCCGGGTCGCCCCGCGCAGCCCGACCCGCCGGGCCAGCGTGGCGGCGCAGTCGGCCAGCGGCGTCGCGCCGAGCCGCCCGGCGATCCCGGCGACCTCGGTCACCGCCGCCGACACCTCGTCCCGCTCCCCCGCCGCGGCGGCCGCCTCGGCCAGCGCCAGCAGGGCCCGGCCGAGGGGGTACGGCTGGCCGTCGACCCGCCACGCCTCGACCGCGGCGCGCCAGGCCGGCAGCTCCCCGTCCCGCCCGGCCAGGGTCGCCGCCACCTCGGCGGCGTACGCCCGCTCGGCGGGAAAGCGCACCGCCAGCCCGGCGGCGACCGGGGCGAGCCGGGCGGCGACGTCCGGCTCCCCGGTGGCGCGCAGTACCCGGGCGACGGCGGCCAGCAGCGGCCAGGCGTACCGGGGGTGCTCGGGGAGGCGGCGTTCGGTCAGCGCGACGGCCGCCGCCCGCAGCGCCTCGGGCCGGTCGCCGGCTGCCAGCGCCGCCTCCATCTCCAGCTCGATCAGGGGCAGCCGCTGGTGCGGGTGCAGGTACGGCTTGGCCAGGAACGCCAGCGCCCGACCGAGCGCCTCCTGGGTGCCCGGACGGGCCCGGGCCAGCCGCAGCCGGGCGCGCAGCTGGAGCCAGTGCGAGGCGGTCACCCCCGGCGGGTCGATCCGGGCCGCCTCCGCGCAGACCGCTTCGGCGTCGTCCCAGCTGCCCAGCGCGAGCAGCGCCTCGGCGCGATTCGACAGCAGGTACGCGCCGGTGGAGCGGCTCACCCCGACCCGGCGGGCCTCCCCGACGCCGCTTTCCGCCGCCTCGGCCGACTCCGCGTAGCGGCCCAGCTCGAAGAGCACGTCGGAGACGTACACCAGGGCGCTGACGACGGCCCACCCCTCGCCGGCGCGCCGGGCGGCCTCCTCGGCCCGGTGCAGGTCGGCCAGGCCCAGGTCGGCCAGCCCGTCCCGGCGGCGCACCAGGGTCAGCTTCAGCGGCAGCAGCGGCCCGGCGGCGGCCGAGGCGTGCGCCGAGGCGAGCACCTCGTCGGCGATCCGGGCCCCCTCCTCGGGGTCGATCCGGGCCAGGAAGGCGGCCACGTCGGCGAGGACCCGGAAGCGCTCCGGGCCGTCCGGCACCCCGGCCGCCAGCCGGTACGCGGCGTGCAGCTCGGCCGTGCCGTCGCTCTTGCCGAGCAGGGTCAGCAGCCGCCCCCGGCGGTAGAGCAGGCGGGCGGCCCGCAACGGCTGCGCCGCATCGTCCACCTCGTCCAGCGCCGCCCGGGTGAGGGTGAGCGCCCGGCCGTAGTCACCGGCGATCGTGGCCGCCTCCTGGGTCTGCTCCAGCACGGCGAGGTGGTCCATGCCGAGCCGGTCGGCGGCGTCGGGCACCACCTCCCACAGCGCCAGGACCCGTTCCAGCAGCCGGCTCCGCTCGGCGTACGCGTACCGGTCGGCGGCCGCCTCCGCCGCCGCCCGGGCGGTGACCAGGGCGCGGGGGTGATCGTGGGCGGCGTGCCAGTGGTGGGCGATCTCGGCCGGGGCGCGTCCGGCGACGACCAGGTGCGGCTGCGCCTCGATCGCGGCGGCGTACCGGGCGTGCAGGCGGGCGTGCTCGCCGGGGAGCAGCTCGTCGTGGACGGCCTCGCGGACCAGCGCGTGCCGGAACTCGTAGTCACCGTCGGGGCCGGCGACGACGAGCTGGGCGGCGACCGCGGCGCGCAGCGCGTCCTCCAGCTCGTGCTCGGGCAGGCGGGCGACCTCGGCGAGGAGCTGGTGGGCGATCCGGGTGCCGCCGGCGGCGGCGACCCGCAGCACCCGCTGGGCGGCGTCGGGCAGCCGGTCGACCCGGGCGAGCAGCAGGTCGCGCAGGGTGTCCGGCAGGGTGGCGCAGCCGACCGGGCCACTGGCGGCGGCCAACTCCTCGATGAAGAAGGGATTGCCCTGGGTCCGTTCGTGGATGTCGTCCACGGCCCGGGCGGACTGCTCGCCGCCGAGCAGGTCGGTGAGGATCGCGGCGGTGCCGTCCCGGCCCAGCCGGGCCAGGTCCACCCGCTCGACGCCGCGGGCCCGGTCCAGCTCGGCGAGGAAGGGGCGCAGCGGGTGGCCCCGGTGCAGCTCGTCGGTGCGGTACGTGCAGACCAGCAGCATCCGCGCGGTGCGGGTGGCCCGGACGAGGAAGCCGATCAGATCCCGGGTGGACCGGTCGGCCCAGTGCAGGTCCTCGATCAGCAGCACCATCGGCTGGGCGGCGGCGAGCCGGTGGAACAACTCGCCGACCAGGTCGAACAGGTAGCCCCGGGGGGCGTCGGAGGGGATCGGCCCGGCCGGCGCGGCGCCCGCGGCGGGCACCCGGGCCAGCTCGGGCAGGAGCCGGGCGAACTCCGCCTCGTACCCGTCGAAGGCGCCCGGACCGTCGCGGCGCAGCACCTCGCGGAGCGCGGCGGCGAACGGCGCGAACGGCAGCCCGGCCTCACCCAGCTCCAGGCACTGCCCGACCAGCATGCGCGCCCCGGCGGCGGTGGCCAGCGCGCCGAACTCGTCCAGCAGGCGGGTCTTGCCGACGCCGGCCTCACCGCCGACCAGGACGGTGGTCGGCTCGCCGGAGCGGGCCCGGTCGAAGGCGGCGCGCAGCATCCCCAACTCGTCCTGGCGGCCCACGAGGACGGTGCTGGCGGCGCGTACGGTCACGGCACCGAGCATGCCATGGTTGTCGCCGTCGCCGGTCCCGCCGGCGGGCCGCCCCGCGACCGGCCGCCCCGTGCCGGCCGGTCGCGGGGCGCTGCGAGCGGCGTCCGCCGGCGGCCCGTCGGT
>NZ_JBAKHO010000063.1:0-29082 GCF_036902735.1 Micromonospora lacuserhaii
CGCAGCGCGCCCGCGGCCAGGGCCAGCACGCCGGCGGCGGTGACCGCCACGTGCCGGGGCCGGCGGCCGGGCGGCAGCCCCAGCTCGGCCCGCCACTGTGGGCCGTACAGCCGGCGCAGCAGGGCGTCGTCGGCGTTGCCGCGCTGCACCCGCAGGCTGACCCAGCGGTCCTCGGGACGGACCGGATGGGTCACCGTGCGGCGGCCACGGACCAGCTCCCAGCCGGCGCGACGGACCCGGTGGGCCAGCTCGGCGTCCTCCCGGTAGGCCCGGGGAAAGCGCTCGTCGAAGCCGTCCACCGTGGCCAGCGCCGCCCGCCGGTAGGCCATGTCCGCGGTGATCCACTCGCCCTCCGCGAGGCCGGCGGTGCCGCGTTCCCAGTCGGTCGGCCGACGGTCGGCGGGCAGCGGTACCTCCACCAGGCCCTGCACCCCGCCGACCCGGTCGCCGACCGCGAGGTCGTCGCGGAGTCGCCAGGCCCAGTCCCGCGCCGGGACGACGTCGTCGTCCAGAAAGACCACCCACGGCTGCCGGGCGGCCCGCCAGCCGATGTTGCGGGCCGCCGCCGGGCCCGCGCCGCGCCCGGTCAGCACCTTCGCGTACGCGGACAGCGTCCCCGGCACGGCCAGCTCACCGGTCGCGTCGTACCGGTCGTCGACCAGCAGCAGCTCCACGTCGGGCAGGTCGGCGAGCTGCGGGGCGAGCGCGTCGAGCAGCGCGGTGAGGCTGGGCCGGCCCAGCGTCGGCACCACGATGCTGATCACCGGCCACCGCCCAGCGCGTTCCGGCGGACCGCGAACGGGCCGAGGGCGAGCAGCTCCACCGGGGCCGAGGCGAAGAGTTCCATCGCCTCACGCGGGGTGTCGACCATCGGGCGGCCGGCGGTGTTCAGCGAGGTGTTCACCACCACCGGCAGCCCGGTGAGCCGCTCGAACTCGGCCAGCAGCTCGGCGACCAGCGGCTCGGTGTCGGCGTGCACGGTCTGCACCCGGGCGGTGCCGTCGACGTGGGTCACCGCCGGGATCCGGTTCCGCCACTGTGGCTTCACCTGGTGCACGAAGAGCATGTACCGGCTGGGGAAGACTCCCTCGAAGATGTCGGCGAAGCGTTCGGCGCGGACCATCGGCGCGATCGGCCGGAACTGCTCCCGCCCCTTGACGTCGTTCATCCGGGCGGTGGTCGCCGGGTCGCCGGGGTGGGCCAGCAGCGAGCGGTGGCCCAGCGCGCGCGGGCCGTACTCGCTGCGGCCCTGGTACCAGGCGACGATGCCGTTGTCGGCCAGCACCCGGGCCGCCTCGGCGGCGATCGACTCCGGCCGGAAGTACGGCAGGGCGGCCCGGCGCAGCTCCGCCTCCAGCTCCTCGTCGGACCAGCCGCGGCCCAGGTCGGCGCCGGTCATCGGGGCGGACCGGTCGCCGAGCGTGCCGGCCACGTGCAGGGCGGCGCCGAGCGCGGTGCCGGAGTCGCCGGCGGCCGGCTGCACCCAGACGTCCCGGTACGGCCCCTCGGCGGCGATCCGGGCGTTGGCCACGCAGTTCAGCGCCACGCCGCCGGCCATCGCCAGCGTCGACGGGCCGCCCGCGGCGTCATGCAGCCAGCGGGCCAGGTCGAGGATGACCTCCTCCAGCCGGACCTGCACACTGGACGCCAGGTCGGCGTGCTCGGCGGTCAGCTCGGCGCCCGGTGCGGCCGCCTTGGCCATGCTCGCCCAGTCGATCCGGTCGACGTGGAAGCCGCCGGAGTCGGTGACCGTCACCAGCTCGCGCAGCAGGCCGAGGTGCTTCGGCTGGCCGTACGAGGCCAGCGCCATCACCTTGTACTCGTCGCTGGAGTGCATGAAGCCGAGGTGTCGGGTGAGGTCCTCGTAGAGCAGGCCGAGCGAGTGCGGCAGCTCCTGCGAGTAGAGCGGGGTCAGCTCCCCGCCCCGGTAGACGCCGGCCAGGTGGCTGGCCACCTCGCCCCGGCCGTCGAGCACCAGCACGGCGGTGTCGTCGCCGGCCGGCGGCGCGGCCAGCCCGGCCGAGGCGGCGTGCGCCACGTGGTGCGGCACGAAGCGCACCTTCTCCGGGTCGAGGCCGGGCAGGGCGGCGGCGAGGAACTGCGGGGCCCGCTCGGCGTAGTCGACGCGCAGCCAGTCCCAGGGGTCGGTCAGGCCGAGGCTGGCCGCGTCCCGGCACATGCCCGGGTCGAAGGAGTACGCCACGGCGTCGAGGCTGTCGACGTCGATGCCGGCGTGGGCCAGGCACCAGGCGGCGGAGAGCTCGGGCAGCTCCCAGGCCGAGAAGGGAACCGGGCGCTTGCCGTGCTTGCGGCGGCTGAACCGTTCCTCTTCGGCGGCGGCCACCACCTGTCCGTCGACCACCAGGGCGGCGGCCGGATCATGGAAGATCGCATTGATACCGAGGACGCGCATGCACGGTCCCTACCCCCGCCCTGTCCTCCTAACCTGTAGATCGTCGACTTCCCCGCCGACGGCCGCGAAACTCCACCCTGGAGTTTCGCGGCCGTCGGCGGCCGGGGTCACGCGCCGCGCAGCATGCCCGGCCCGAACACCTCGTAGGCGATCCGCTCCACCGGTACGCCCCGGCGCAGCAGCCCGCCACGGATCTGGTTCATGAACGGCAGCGGTCCGCAGAGGTGGACGTGGGCGTCGGGGGAGAGCGGGATGAGGTCCGGGTCGACCCACCCCCGGGTCACCTCGGCCGGCACGGTGGCCGGGGCGTCGGAGGTCTCCTCGTACCAGAGCTTGAGGCGCAGGCGGGGCAGGCGGGCGTGCAGGCGCGGCAGTTCGTCGCGGTGCGCGTGGGCCGCGCCGTCCCGGTCGGCGTGCACCAGCACGATCTCCCGCTGCGGCGTGGTGTCCGCCAGGTACTCCAGGGCGGCCATCGCCGGGGTGAGCCCGATGCCGGCGCTGACCAGGAGCAGCGGTCCGTCGCCGGCGATCGCGTCGACCTCGCCGAACGGCGGGCTGAGCCGGAGCGTGTCGCCGACCGCGACGCGCTCGTGCAGGAAGGTGGAGACCAGGCCGTCGGGGGCGCCGCCGACGCCGCGGACCCGCTTTACCGTGATCCGCCAGTGGTCGGCGCCGGGCCGGCCGGAGAGGCTGTACTGCCGGATCTGCTGGCCGAGGTCGCCGTCGAGGTCGACGGCCACCGAGACGTACCGGCCGGGGACGAAGGTGGGCACCGGCCCGCCGTCGACCGGGACCAGGGTGTACGACCGCACGTCGGTGGCCTCCACGGTGACCTCGGTGACCCGCCACTCCCGCCAGACCGACGCGCCCTCGGCGACCCCGGCCTCGGTGTAGAGCCGGGCTTCCCGGGCGATGAGTTCGCAGGCCAGCAGCCAGTAGACCTCGTCCCAGGCGGCGGCGATCTCGGGCGTCACCGCATCACCGAGCACCTCGCCGATGGCGGCCATCAGGTGCCGCCCGACGAGCGTGTACTGGGTCGCGGTGATGCCGAGCGAGGCGTGCTTGTGCGCGATCCGGTCGAGGATCGGGCCCCAGGGCGCCGCGCTCTCGCCGGTGAGGTGCTCGGCGTACGCGACGACGGCGGAGGCCAGCGCGGCCTTCTGCGCACCGGAGGCCTGGTTGCCCCGGTTGAACAGGTTGAGCAGCTCCGGGTGGGCGGCGAACATCCGCTGGTAGAACCGGCCGGTGATCTCCTCTCCGTGCGCCTGCACGACGGGCAGGGTTGCGGTCACCACGGCGGTTGACGATTCCGAGAGCACGGTTCCTCCTAGTGCGTTGCCTTCGGGAGCCACTTAAACAGGAGTCTGAGAGTCCTCTTCAGGGTCGAAAGTCCCGGGTCCGGTGTCGCCCACGTCACGGTCTCCCGGCCCCTGTTGCCGCCCCGGCGCGCTGGCTAGGGTCGGTACGTGAAGCTCAACCGGTCCACCGACATGGCGCTGCGGATCGCCATGCTCACCGCCACCGCGTCGACCCGGACCACGGTCGACGAGCTGGCCGAGCGGCTGGACCTGCCCCGCAGCCACGTCGCCAAGGTGGTGCAGCGGTTGCAGCGGATCGGCGTGCTGGTCACCATCCGGGGCCGGGCCGGCGGGGTCGCCTTCGGCGAGGGCGCCGAGGAGATCACCGTGGGCCGGGTGGTGCGCGCCTTCGAGGGCGAGGACGAGGTCGTCGCCTGCGAGGAGTCCGGCTGCACGCTGCGCGCCGGCTGCCGGCTGCGGGTCCAGCTCCGCCGGGCCCAGGCGGCCTTCCTCGCCGTCCTCGACGGCGTCCGCCTCGGCGACCTGGTCGACGCCGGCCCCGCCGGCCCGCTCCTGCTCACCATCGCCGCGCCCCCGCCCGCGGTCCGGACCTGACCCCGACACCCCGCCCCGGCCGGTAGCCTGCGGGCAGGCCGTCCCCCGTCGACGGGAGCGTTGATGACCACGTCCCAGGTCTCCCACCCGCTCTTCGCCCGAATCTTCGCCCGGGCCAGCGTGGCGATGGACCGCGCCGGCGTCGGCGCGCACCGGCACCGGCTGGTCGCCGGCCTGCGCGGTCGGGTGGTGGAGGTCGGCGCCGGTAACGGCCGGATGTTCGCCCACTACCCGCCCGAGGTGCAGGCGGTGCTCGCGGTCGAGCCGGAGCCCCGGCTGCGCACCGACGCGCTCGCCGCCGCGCGCCACGCCCCGGTGCCGGTGACGGTCACCGACGGGCTCGCCGAGGCGCTGCCGGTCGCCGACGCCGGCGCCGACGCGGTGGTGCTGTCGCTGGTGCTCTGCTCGGTCGCCGACCAGGGCGTCGCGCTGCGCGAGGCGTACCGGGCGCTGCGGCCCGGCGGGCAGCTGCGCTTCTACGAGCACGTGACGGCCGGCACGCCGGGACTGCGGCGGGCGCAGCGCTGGGCCGACGCCACCTGCTGGCCGCTGCTCTGCGGCGGCTGCCACACCAGCCGGGACACCGTGTCGGCGATCGTCGCCGCCGGCTTCCAGGTGGTCGCCCTGAACCGGTTCCGCTTCCCGCCCACCGGGGTTCCGATGCCGGCCTCACCGCACGTCCTCGGCTCGGCGATCCGCCCCTGAGGGCGCACCGCCGGGGCACCGGCACCGCTCGGTCCGCTCCTGCGCCCGAGCGGTGCCGGCGTCGCGGCTCAGCCCACGTTCACCGTGCCGTCCGGCGACCGTACGCAGGACACCGCCCGGGTGGTGGTGGCCGCCGCGCCGGTCAGGCACCGGCCGAGCACCCGGTGCCCGGCCGCGCTCGGGTGCCAGCTCTCCTGGCAGGTCTGGAAGTACGTGCCGCAGGTGTCGGCGATCCGCTGGATGTCCAGCTTGTCGTAGCCGGAGAGGCTGGTGACGAAGACGCCGGAGGGGCCGTCCTGGAGTCGGATCGGGGTGGCCAGCGCGTTGCCCGGGCTGCCGGCCGACTCGCAGAGCCGGGCCCCGTCGAAGGCCCGCTGCACGTTGAGGTAGACCAGGTCGGCGGCGGGGAACTCGGCGGCGAGGGTGCCGCGGGCCGAGCTGACCAGTGTGCCCAGCCCCTGGGAGAAGCGCTGGCCGGGGGCGAGGCTGGCCCGGTGGATCGGGCAGCCGGCCGCGTACCGCTCGGCGCCCAGGGCGCGGAACTTGTCCCGGGTGTCGTCCCGGTCCTCCTCGGTCCAGTAGACCGAGGCCAGCTCCGGCGGCAGGGGGTTGGTGTAGTCCTGGAAGACCACCCGGTGCTGGCCGTCGGTGTCGATCTGGTCGAGGGTGGTGAGGATCTGGCGTACGGCGGCGGTGGTCTCCGCGGTCGCCGCGCTGAACTGGGCGGCGGTGGCCAGGTCCGCGTCGGTGCACGGCTCCTGCTCGACCGGCCCACCCAGGTACGCCCAGAACTCCCACCAGCCGGTCCACGCGTCCGCGATGAACCGGTTGGCGCACTTCTCCGCGACGCTGCCGAAGGTGAACGAGCTGTTGTTGGAGCCGAGGCCGATCAGCACCAGGTCGATGTCGTGCGTCTGCCCGACGGCGCGGAGCTGGTCGAGCTGGGCGGCCACCTGCCGGCCCTTGGTCCGGCTGGCCGAGGCGTTCGCGATGTCGTACGGCTGGCCGCCCGAGCAGGCCAGGTTGTACCGGTCGGTGATGCCCGGCAGCTCCGCCTGGAAGAGTGAGGCGTTCGGCGAGCGGTGGCAGAAGTACGCGTTGGCGTTCGGCGCGGACCAGCCGGGGAAGGCCTGCGTCACCCCGTTCAGGTCGACCACCGGCGAGTACCCCCCGGCGCCCTCCCCGCTGATGAAGCTGTCCCCGAGCGCGACCGCCGCGGTGGGCAGGGCCGCCGTGGCCGGGGCGGCCGGGGCGACGGCGGCGGAGAGGGCGGCGGCGGTGACGGCGAGCGCCGCCGCGAGGGCGGAACGACGGAACCTGGACATGGCGTCCCCCATCTGTCCATCGAAATGTGAAAGATCCTCCGAGAGCGCGATCAGATCACCTGAGCACGACGGACGTCAATGGGTCGTAACATGATCGTTGAAGGCCGGAAACGCCCCCGGGCCACGGCCGGAGCGTCGACGCCGCGGCCGGGAAGACGCCGCCCTCCGCCGTCGTTGCGCCTCTCGTGGCTCACGACCGGCGGCCCGCGCACGGCGGGTCGCGCGGGGCTCCGCCGTTGTGTCGGAGCGTCCGGCTAGGCTCGCTGCGGCGCGCCGCGCGTGAAGATCCAGTCAGGGTGAATCAAGACGGTGAGCGGCACCACACCGCCGAGACCGGGGAGTACGTCCAGTTGACCGCACAGCCTGAGACCCTCTACGGGGCCGACGACCTCACGCACCTGGAGGGCCTGGACGCCGTCCGCAAACGTCCCGGCATGTACATCGGCTCCACCGACAGCCGTGGCGTGGGTCACCTCGTCAACGAGATCCTCGACAACGCCACCGACGAGGGTGTCGCGGGTCACGCCCGCAAGGTCGAGGTGACGCTGCACGCCGACGGTTCGGTGCAGGTCGACGACGACGGCCGCGGCATCCCCACCGACGTGCACGCCAAGTCCGGCATCTCCGGGGTCGAGCTGGTGCTCACCCGGCTGCACGCCGGCGGCAAGTTCGGCGGCTCCGGCTACAAGACCTCCGGCGGCCTGCACGGCGTCGGCGCCTCGGCGGTCAACGCGCTCTCCCGCCGGTTCGACGTCACGGTCCGCCGCGCCGGCAAGGTCCACGCGATGTCGTTCCGGCACGGCGTACCCGGGATCTTCGACGGCGACGGCCCGGAGGCCCCCTTCACCGCCGGCCCCGGCCTTCAGATCGTCGGTGCGATGAAGCGCGGCCAGCGCACCGGCACCTCGATCCGCTACTGGCACGACGCCCGCTACTTCGAGACCGGCGCGACGCTGGACGTCGACGCCGTGCGGATGAAGCTGCGCAACACCGCCTTCCTGGTGCCGGGCGTGGATTACCGGCTGCGCGACGAGACCGGTGAGGAGCCCACCGAGGAGCGGTTCCACTTCCCCAACGGCCTCGCCGACATGGTGGAGTTCCTCGCCCCGGCGGGCGACCGGCCGGTCTCCGGCACCCTGCTGGTCACCGGCGAGGGGACCTACCGGGAGAACGCCGCCGACGCCAACGGCGTGATGCAGTCCAACGTGCAGCGCCGGGCCGAGGTCGAGGTCGCGCTGCGCTGGGGCACCGGCTACGAGCGCACCGTCGAGTGCTTCACCAACACCATTCGCAACGCCCACGGCGGCACCCACCGCAAGGGCTTCGAGCGGGCCCTGGTCCGCACCCTCGCCGACGCCGTCCGCAACACCCGGGGCCTGCTCAAGGCCAAGGAGGATCCGCCCACACTGGACGACGTCCTGGAGGGCATGACGGCCGTGGTGCACGTGCGGATCCCCGAGCCGCAGTTCACCTCGCAGACCAAGGACGAGCTCTCCACCGCCGGCATCACCAAGGTGATCCAGGGTCAGGTGGAGCAGCACGTCAAGGCGTGGCTGGAGGATCGGCGCACCAAGGCCGAGGCGCGCACCGTGCTCCAGAAGATCGTCGACGCGGCCCGGGTCCGACTGACCCAGAAGCAGCAGAAGGACGCGGCCCGCCGCAAGACCGCCCTCGAGGGCGCGTCGATGCCGGCCAAGCTGGTCGACTGCCGCGCCACCGGAGTGGATCGCAGCGAGCTGTTCATCGTGGAGGGTGACAGCGCCCTGGGGTGCTTCACCGGCGATACCATGGTCGCGCTCGCCTCCGGCGGGGCCCGGTCGTTCGCCGACCTGGCATCGGACTGGGCGCAAGGTGTAACCCACTTCGGCTACACCACCAACAAGGCCGGCCGAGTGGTCATCGCCCCTTTGGTCGAGCCGCGCCTCACCAAGCGAGACGCCGCGCTGGTGCGGGTGACCCTCGACAACGGCGAGTCGGTGCGGTGCACGCCGGACCACCTCTTTCGGCTTCGCGATGGTTCCTACCGACGAGCCGACGCCCTGGCCCCGGGCGATTCGCTGATGCCTCTGTACCGAAGCGTCTCCAGTAAGGCCGAGGGACACAAGCTCCACGGGTACGAACGGGTGTGGATGAACGACCGCGAGGAGTGGGTCTACAGCCACTACCTTGCCGACGCCTGGAACCTTCGTCACGGCAGGGACAGCGCCGTCAATGGCAATGTCCGACACCACATCGACATCAACAAGCGCAACAACGATCCGCGGAACATCCAGCGGATGACCTGGGCCGACCATTCGGCGCTGCACGCGGCGATGATGGGTGAGCACGTCCACGCGGGTTGGCGGGAGTGGTTCGACAACGGCGGCCGGGAGTTCCGGTCCGCCATGCTCACCGCTCAGTGGCGCGATCCGGCCTTCCGCGAGGCATGCCTTGCCCGGCTGTTCGCGCTCAACGAATCACCCTCGTTTCGGGCCAAGCTGGAGAACGCCTTCCAGGACTGGTACAACGCGCTCGATGATGGCGAGCGGCGCGCCTACGCCGACCGCATGCGGGACCGACAGGCGCAGTACTGGTCGAAGCCCGAGCACCGCGCGACCGCCGCCGACCGCGTCCGCAGCTACTTCACCGATCCCGCTCGTCGTTCTGAGTGGCGCGAGCGTTCGGTGCGGCAGTGGGAGAACTCGGAGCTGCGTGCCTGGCGTTCGCAGAGGACCGTCGAGCAGTTCGCCGATCCTGCCGAGCGGGAACGCCAGCGCAACGCGGTGCTGGCCTGGCACGAGGACAATCCGGAGTTCGGCGTGCGTCACGCACGTCTGATGAAGCAGCGGATGCTGGACCCGAGCACCGGTCACCTCGCCAGGGCGCAGGCTGGGCGAGCCGCTTATGTCACCAACGTGCCCCGGGCCGAACGGGTCGATCGCCAGCAGGAGGGCAGGCGGATGGCGGCGCTCCGGCGTCTCGCCCCGCTGCTTGTGCTCTCGGATGCCGAGCTTGCGGAGGCGTACGAAGCTGAGCGTCTGCGGTCCGCGCGCACCGGTCTGCGATTCGACCGGCTCTTGGCGTACTACGGAGGCGACTACGCCCGCCTCCGGGATGCGGTCAACTTGGTCAACCACCGCGTCATGTCGGTGGAGCCGCTCGACGAGACGGCGGAGGTCTACGACCTGACAGTGGAGGGCTACCACAACTTCGCCCTCGAAGCCGGGGTCTTCGTCCACAACAGTGCCCGGGTTGCCCGCACCTCGGAATACCAGGCGCTGCTGCCGATCCGCGGCAAGATCCTCAACGTGCAGAAGGCGAACCTCCAGCAGGTGCTGGACAACGCCGAGTGCGCGGCGATCGTGCAGGTGCTCGGCGCCGGCTCGGGGCGCACCTTCGACCTGTCGGCGATGCGCTACGGCCGGGTCCTCATCATGGCCGACGCCGACGTGGACGGCGCCCACATCCGCACCCTGCTGATCACGCTCTTCGCCCGCTACATGCGGCCGCTGATCGAGGCCGGCCGGCTCTTCGCCGCGATGCCGCCCCTGCACAAGATCACCACCAAGGGGCGCAACCCGCAGACCATCTACACCTACACCCAGGCGGAGATGGGGGCGACGGTCCGCAAGCTGGAGAAGGCCGGCAAGCAGATCGTCACCCCGATCCCGCGGTTCAAGGGTCTCGGTGAGATGGACGCCGAGGAGCTGTGGGAGACCACGATGAACCCCGCCACCCGGGCCGTCCGCCGGATCACCCTCGACGACGTCGACGCCGCCGAGCGGATCCTGGAACTGCTGATGGGCGAGAAGGTCGAGCCGCGCCGCAACTGGCTGATCGACTCCTCGGACCGGGTCGACCGCGACGCGATCGACGCATGAGCACGCTGACCCCGCGCCCCGAAGGGAACTTCAACGATGGCACGCCGTAGGGACGACCGCGCCAAGGCGGACTTCTCCGCCTTCGACCAGGCCGGCGCGCGGGTCTTCGACAACCCGCTGGTCACCGAGGTCTCCGACTCCTACCTGGAGTACGCGTTCTCGGTCATCCACTCCCGCGCCCTGCCCGACGCGCGCGACGGCCTCAAGCCGGTGCACCGCCGCATCCTGTACGCGATGAACGAGGCGGGCTTCCGGCCGGACCGGTCACACGTGAAGTCCGCCCGCGTGGTCGGCGACGTGATGGGTCGCTACCACCCGCACGGCGACACCGCGATCTACGACGCGATGGTCCGGATGGCCCAGGACTTCTCGCTCAACGTGCCGCTCATCGATGGGCACGGCAACTTCGGGTCTCCGGACGACGGACCGGCGGCGGCGCGCTATACCGAAGCGCGCATGTCCCGCGAGGCGATGCTGCTCGTCGGCGAGCTGGGCGAGGACACCGTCGACGTCGAGCCCAACTACGACGGCTCGCTCACCCAGCCGACCGTGCTTCCCGCCGCCTTCCCCAACCTGCTGGTCAACGGCGCGTCCGGGATCGCGGTCGGGATGGCGACCAACATGATCCCGCACAACCTGGGCGAGGTGGTCTCCGCCGCCCGCTGGCTGATCAACCACCCGGACGCCGACCTCGACAAGCTGATGGAGTTCGTCCCCGGCCCGGACCTGCCCACCGGCGGTCTGCTGCTCGGCTTGGACGAGGTGCGCCGGGCGTACGAGACCGGGCGCGGCGTGGTGCGGATGCGCGGCAAGGTGGAGATCGGTCCCCTCGAGGGCAGCCGGGGCCGGCAGGCGATCACCGTCGTGGAGCTGCCGTACGGCGTGGGCGCGGAGAAGGTCATCGCCGCCATCACCAACGAGGTCACCAAGACCAAGCGGCTCACCGGCATCGCCGACGTCAAGGACCTCACCGACCGGGAGAGCGGCACCCGGCTGGTCATCGAGTGCAAGGTCGGGGTCAACCCGCAGGCGCTGCTCGCCGACCTCTACCGGCTCACCCCGCTGGAGCAGTCCTTCGGCGTCAACAACCTGGTCCTGGTCGACGGGCAGCCGCGCACCCTCGGGCTGAAGGCGCTGCTGGAGGTCTTCCTGGCCCACCGGTACGAGGTGGTGACTCGACGCAGCTCCTACCGCCGGCGCAAGCGCGAGGAGCGGCTGCACCTGGTCGACGGTCTGCTGATCGCCCTGCTCGACATCGACAAGGTGGTCCGGCTGATCCGGGCCAGCGACGACGCGCAGGCCGCCAAGGACGGCCTGATGCGGCAGTTCAAGCTCTCCGAGATCCAGGCCACCTACATCCTGGACACGCCGCTGCGCCGGCTCACCAAGTACGACCGGATCGAGCTGGAGGCCGAGCAGGAGAAGCTGCGCGGCGAGATCGCCGAGCTGTCCAAGATCCTCGACGACGACAAGGTGCTCAAGAAGGTCGTCTCCGACGAGTTGGCCGCGGTGGTGAAGCAGTTCGGCACCCCGCGCCGCACCACCCTGGTCGACGGTGACCTCAAGGAGGTGCTGGCGGCGTCCGTGCCGGCCGGCCCGCTGGAGGTGGCCGACGACCCGTGCCAGGTGATCCTCTCCGCGACCGGGCTGGTCGCCCGGACCGCGGCCGAGTCGGAGGAGGCCGCCGAGGGGCGCCGGCGCAACGGCCGGGTCAAGCACGACACGGTACGGGCCGTCGTGCACACCACGGCCCGTGGCCGGGTGCTCCTGGTGACCAGCGCCGGGCGGGCCTTCAAGGTTGACGTGCTGCCGCTGCCGGTGCTGCCCGAGCAGGCCGGCACGGTCTCCCTGCGCGGGGGCATGGCCGCCGCCGAGCTGGTGCCGCTGGAGCCCGGCGAGCGGGTGGTCGGCCTGGCCCCGCTGGGCCCGATCGGGCCGGGCTCACCGGGCCTGGCCCTCGGTACCCGGCAGGGCGTGGTCAAGGTCTGCGCGCCGGAGTGGCCGGTCCGCTCCGACGAGTTCGAGGTGATCGGCCTGCGCGAGGGCGACGAGGTGGTCGGGGCGACCTGGCTCACCGACGGCGCCGAGGCGCTGGCCTTCGTCACGAACGAGGCGTCGCTGCTGCGGTTCGCCGCGTCGGTGGTCCGCCCGCAGGGGCTCAAGGGCGGCGGCATGGCGGGGGTCAACCTGCCGGCCGGTGCGCGGGTGGTCTTCTTCGGCGCGATCCGCACCGACGATCCGGGGCACGGTGAGCCGATGGTGGTCACCTCGACCGGCGCGACGGTCAAGGTGACGCCGTTCGGGTCGTACCCGGCGAAGGGGAGGGCGACCGGCGGCGTGCGCGCGCAGCGGTTCCTCAAGGGGGAGACGGATCTGGTGGTGGCGTGGATCGGGGCGCGACCGGTCGGCGCGACGGCGACCGGCGACCCGGTGGAGCTGCCCCCCGCCGATCCCCGCCGGGACGGCAGCGGCTTCGCCGTGATGCTCGGCCCCACCGTGGTCGGCCACCTCATCGAACGCGACTGACCCACCGGGAAAGGGGCCCGGGGCTGACGCCCCGGGCCCCTTTCCGTCTCCGGGGGAGGAAGCCGCCCCGGTCAGAGTTCCGGTTCGGGGGCGGGACGGGTGGCCGGGGTGGTGCCGCGGAGGTGGGCGACCAGGCGCATGCCGTGGTAGATCAGCAGGGCGGCGGCGGTGCCCAGGGCGATGCCGTTGAAGGAGAGGTCGCCGACGGTCAGGGTGTAGTTGGCGGCGCCGACGATCACCGCGACGGCGGCGGTCATCAGGTTCACCGGGTCGTGGAAGTCCACCCGGTTCTCGATCCAGATTCGCGCGCCGAGGATGGCGATCAGGCCGTAGAGCGCGGTGGTCGCCCCGCCCAGCACCCCCGCCGGCACGGTCAGGATCAGCGCGCCGAACTTCGGGCTCAGCCCGAGCAGCACCGCCGCCAGCCCGGCCACCCAGTACGCGGCGGTCGAGTAGACCCGGGTCGCCGCCATCACGCCGATGTTCTCCGCGTAGGTGGTGGTGCCGGAGCCACCGCCGGAGCCGGCGAGCACGGTGGCCACCCCGTCGCCGAGGAACGCCCGGCCCATGTCCCGATCCAGGTTGCGGCCGGTCATCGCGGCGACCGCCTTGACGTGCCCGGCGTTCTCGGCGACCAGCACGAGGATCACCGGGATCACCAGCACCACCGCGCGCAGGCTGAAGCTCGGCGCGTGGAACTGCGGCAGGCCCACCCAGGCGGCGTCGCGCAGCCCGTCCACCGCCTTCGGGTCGAGCTGGCCGAGCAGGGCGGCGAGCACCCACCCCACCACCACGCCGAGCAGGATGGACAGTCGCGCGAGGAAGCCCCGGAACGCGACCGTGGCGAGCAGGATCGCGGCGAGGGTGACCATCGCGATGAGCGGCTGCGCCTTGACGCCGGTGCCGCTGCCACCGCCGTCCCAGGCCACCGGGGCCAGGTTGAGGCCGATCAGCGCGACGATCGCGCCGGTCACCACCGGCGGCATCAACGCGTCGATCCAGCGCGACCCGGCGAGCTGCACCACCACCCCGACCAGGGCGAGCGCGACGCCGGCCACGACGATGCCGCCCAGCGCCGGGCCGATGTCGCCGCCCGCCTTCGCGGCCAGCACCGGCGCGATGAACGCGAACGACGAGCCCAGGTACGACGGCAGCCGGTTCCGGGTGATCAGCAGGAACAGCAGGGTGCCGAGCCCGGAGAAGAGGAGCGTGGTGGCCGGCGGGAAGCCGGTGATCAGCGGCACCGTGAAGGTGGCGCCGAACATCGCCACCACGTGCTGCACGCCGACACCGACCGTACGGGGCCAGGAGAGCCGCTCGCCGGGGTGCACCACGTCGCCCGGGGTGACCGAGCGGCCGTCGCCGTGCACGGTCCACGGCGACCGGCGGGAGGTGGGGGACTGGGTCATGGGGCGCCCTTCGCGTCGTCAGGTGACGGGGGCGTGGTCGACCCTGAGAGTTGTTTCTAGCATGGCCGGCTCGCGGGTGGCTCGGCACGCCCGGCCGGTCTACGATCGAGCGGTTCGTCCCCGTCGATGGCCCGGGTGCGCCGCGAAGCACCCCTTCTCATGATCGACTTCTTCCTCGGCGGAGCCGCCGGCACGGCGTGAGCCCCGCCATCCGGGTCCGCCCGCGCCAGGAGCTACGCGCTGCCCGCCGGACTCACGCCCACCGCTGCTGGGGTCACCTGATCGCCGCCCCGCTCTGGCCGATGCACGGCGCCAACCTGGGCACCCTGCTGCGTACCTGCGACGCCGTCGGCGCCTGCTGGCCGTGCCGCCGTTCGGCTGGGTCGACGAAGCCCTCGCCCGGGGCAACACGCTGCGCCGGCCCACCTGCGTGCACCGGGTCGGCAGCCCGCTCCGCTGGCTCGCCACCGAACGGGCCGCCGGCGCCCGGATTCTCGGCGTGGAACTGGCCGACGAGGCGATCCGCCTCGGCGACCTGCCCGCCGCCCGACGGCGCACGGTGGTGGTGCTCGGCCACGAGGCGACCGGCATCCCACCGGACGCCCTGGACGCCCTCGACGCGGCCGTGGAGATCCCGATGGTCGGCCACGGCCTCAGCCTCAACGTCGCGGTCGCCGGCTCCCTCGTCCTCTACCGGCTCGCCGGGCTGCTCTGAGGCAGATCGGCGAGCCCGGCTCGCCGGGCTGCGCCGCGTGGGTCAGGCGACGCCGGCGGGGCGGAACTGGACGCTGACCCGGGGGCCGACCGGTCGGGCGGTCTTCGGGACGGCGTGCTCCCAGGTGCGCTGGCAGGAGCCGCCCATGACGACCAGGTCGCCGTGACCCAGCGCGAACCGCCGACTGTCGCCGCCGCCGCGTGGGCGCAGCAGCAACTGCCGGGGCGAGCCGAACGAGACGATCGCGACCATCGTGTCGGTGTGCGCCGAGCGGCCCTGGGTGTCGCCGTGCCAGGCGACGCTGTCCCGGCCGTCCCGGTAGAGGCACATGCCGGCGGTCACGAAGGGTTCGCCCAGTTCGGCGGCGTAGTGCCGGGTCAGCGCCGCCCGCGCCTCGGTGAGCACCGGATGCGGCAGCGGCCGGCCGCCCGCGTACCAGCAGAGCAGGCGGGGGACGTCGACCTCGGTGTCGTACATGGTGCGGCGCTCGGCGCGCCAGGGCACCTCGGCCAGCAGGGTGTCGAGCACCGCGTCGGAGCCCTGCACCCAGCCGGGAAGATGGTCGACCCAGGCTCCCCGGCTGAGCACGTGCCGCCGCAGTCCGCCCGGCAGCGGGCCGAGGGACGGACCGGCGTCGGCGAGGTCGAGCATCGACGGCTGGTAGGCGGCCTGCGTCATGCCGCCCACCCTATCAGGGGTTTAGTACAGGCGTACGACGCTCGTGGACCGCGCCGAGGACGGCGTCGGCCACCCGGGCCCGGCCCCGCCCGTCCACCGTCTCCCAGGCCCGCGCGGAGAGCGCCGCGCGCCGCTCCGGGGAGCTGAGCAGGTCGTGCAGGGTCCGCGCGGCGGTCGCCCGGGCCGTCCGTCCGGCCAGCCCCGTGCCGGCCAGTTCGGGCAGCTCGCCCAGGCCGGCGACCAGGCCGTGCGCCACCACCCGGTGGTACGACTCCCGCTGGTTGTCCACCACGCAGACCAGCGCGGCCGGCGCGCCCAGGCAGCACAGCTCCCAGGTCGACGTGCCGGCGGCGCTGACCACCAGATCCGCCGCGCCGATCAGCGCGGGCAGACCGTCGGTCGGCGGCACCAGGTGCAGGGCCTGACCCCGGCCGGGGGAGACCGTCTCCAGCTCCGCCTCGATCTCCGGGCGGCCCACCACCACGGTCAGGTCCATCGGGTGACCGGTGGAGAGCAGCACCCGGGTCAGCACCGGGGCGGCGCCCACCGCGTCGGTACCGCCGAAGAAGGCGAGCACCCGGGGCCGGCCCACCGGCGTCGCCGGCCGGGGCGCGGCCGGCCGGGTGGCCACCACCGAGTCCCGCAGCAGCGTGTATCGGGTGCCGGCGAGCAGCCGCTCGGTCGGCGCGACCGTGTCCGCGCCGAAGTTCTGGTCCAGGTAGAGGTCGGCGTCCTGGCCCCGGCTGTCACCGTCGACGACGGCGAGGGTCACCACGCCGGCCGCGCGCAGCGCCCCGGCGCCGGCCGGGTCGAGCTCGTACGAGTCGAGCACCATGACGTCCAGCTCGTGCCGGCGGGCGGTCGCCACCAACTCCTGCGGGGTGTCCGGCCCGGGGTGCACGGTGATGCCCCGCGCGGTGAGCTGGGCGCTGGCCCAGCCGACCTGTTCGATCGAGCCGAACACCTCGACCCGGGCGCCCCGGGCCAGGAACTCCTCACCGAGGGCGAGGCACCGGATCAGGTGGCCGACGCCGCGCTGCGGGCCGGCGTCGAAACGCAGCCCGACGCGTACCGTGCTCAGGACTCCTCCAGCCGCTTCTGGCGGACCGTGGAGTTCAGGGCGCGCAGCGCCGGCTGACCGTCGAGCCAGTCGGCGAGCTTGGCCAGCGGCACGCTGACGTCGCCGAAGTGGTCGACGACCGCCCGGACCACCGCCCAGTCCTCCTCGGTGTCCAGGGTGAGCCGCAGCGCCGACCGGTCCGGGGTGAGGGTCACCCCGAGCACCCGGAACAGCTCCGGGTGGGCGTACGCGTACGAGGTCACGTGCACCCGGTGGTGGTCGGTGGCGAGCCGGTCGAGCGTGCGCAGTACGTCCGCCCCGATGATCTCGACGTCCATGCCGCGCGGCAGCGTCCGGGCGATCGAGGTGCTGGCGTAGTCGAGGCCGGGGACCGCCCGGTAGACCGAGGCGACCAGCGTGATGATCTCCGGGTCGAGCAGCGGGCAGTCCGCGGTGAAGCGCATCACCGCGTCGGCGGGGTGCTTGTCCAGGGCGCCGATGAACCGGGCCAGCACGTCGTCGACCGGGCCGCGGTGGCAGGGCACGCCCAGCCGCTCGCACTCGGTGACCACGTCGTCGTCGACGGCGTCGGTGCTGGTCGCCACCACCAGGTCGGCGAGGACGCCGCTGTCCTGGGCGGCCCGCACCACCCGGCCGAGGACGCTGCGCCCGGCCAGCGGGCGCAGCACCTTGCCGGGCAGTCGGGACGAACCCATCCGGGCCTGCACCACGCCGACGATCCGCAGGTCGTCGCGGCTCGACGAGCCGGCGGACAACCCGCCCGTGGTGTCGTTCTGAGCGGTCACTGCTGCTCCTCCTGCTTCGGTCCCAGTGCCTCGCGGGCCCGGCGCTTGGCCGCCCGGGCACCTCGCTTCGCCAGTCTCGCAGGGGTGATGGCCAGCCGTCCGACCCGGTAGCTGAGCGAGCCGCTGAGCAGGTTGATCGTCGCCTCGGCGCGGCGCAGACCCTTCTCCCGCGAGTCGAGCAGCTCCTCGATCCACTTGAGCTTCGCGGCCAGCCGGGTGATCTCCTCGCCCTGGCGTACCCATGCCTCGCGCAGCTGCTGGTAGCTGCGCGGCCCGGCCGGCGGGTCGGTCGGCTCGACGGCGCGCAGCTCGGTGGCGAGGGTGACCCGGCCGTCGCTGTCCAGCCCGCGCAGCGCGGCGGTGATCGCGGCCTCCGCCTCGATCGCCGCGTCCACGGTGGCCCGACCGAGGTCCCGACCGGCCACGCCGCCGAGGACCACGGTCAGCCCGGCCACGTCCAGGGTGGACGCCCACGGGTGGGCGTACCCGCCGGTGAGCAGCGCGGCGGCGAACCGCCACAGCGCCCGGGCCAGCGCCACGTCGCGGGTCAGCGGCGCAACCGCCTGCCAGCTCGGGTCGAGCACGGCGAACTCGTCGCCGTCGACCACCACGTTGTCGGTGCCCGCGAGGGCCACCGCGCCGGTCAGCTTCCCGTCGGCGCCGGCCTGGGCGTCGAGCCAGGCCGCGTAGCCGCCCAGCAGCCGCTCAAGGGTGTCCAGGTCGCGGCGCAGGCAGGCGTCGAGCAGCAGGCTGCGCAGCAGCCGCCCGTGGGGGACCGGGCCGTTGAGAGCGGCCGGATCGCGGTAGGCCGCCTCCCGGCTGGCGAACGGCGCCGGGGTGCCCTCGGCGCGGGTCACCGGCCCGGTGGTCCGCCACCGCCAGCCGTCGCCCTCCGCCACCACCTCGGCGACCCCGATGCCGGGCGGCCCGGTCTGCACCAGCGCCACCGGCAGCTCCGGGAGCCCGGCGGCCGGCGCGGCGGCGCGGCGGGCCAGCAGCAGCCAGCCCGGCGCGAGGGTCGCGGCGAGCCCGGCGTGCAGCGCGTCGACCGCCAGCCGGGCCGGGTCCTGGAGCACGGTGGCGCCGGCGGCGCCGCCGGTGCAGGCGCCGTGCAGCACCGCGTCGAACAGGCCGGAGGTGGTCCGCCGGTCCAGCTCGTCGGCGTCGAGCAGCGCTGTCGTCGCGGCCGTCCCCGGGTACGCGGCGAAGCTGGCGTCGGTGCGCAGGCCGGCCTCGGTCAGCCGGGCGCGCAGCTGCGCCAGGTTGGCCGGCCGGGTGGCGTCGAGCACGCCGCTGATCGTCCAGGCGGCGTCGCCGCGGTCGGCGTACCAGGGCTCGGTGGCGACCAGTCGGGGCACGCCGAGGGGATTGTCCAGCCGGACCAGCAGGGCGCCCTCCGGGCGCAGCGCGCCGACCAGCCGGTCCAGCAGGCCCTGCCAGCCCAGCCGGGCGCCCTCGACCGACTCGATGGCGTCCAGGCCGGCGGCGGCGATCACCACGTCGAAGGTCTCGCCCGCGGGCAGCCCGTTGGCCCCGCCGACGATCACCTGCGCGGCCCGGTCGGCCAGCACCACCCCGTCGGGGTAGCTGCGCAGCAGGCAGGTCACCTCGGCGTGCGCCAGCCCGTCCAGCAGCGCTGGGTCGTGCGGGCCGGCCACCAGCACCCGGGCGCCGGCCGGTACGACCCGCGCGGCGAGCGCGGCCAGCGGCCCGCCGCCGGTCAGGCGCTCCTCCGGCAGGTCGGACCAGGCCAGCATCTCCCCGCCGGGCAGCGCGACGTGGGGTGCCGTCTCAGTCGTCAACTCGTTCCTCCTGGAGGTTCGCCCACCCGAGCAGCTCGCGCAGCTCGGCCGGCGTACAACGGTGGTCGGCGCCGAGTTCGGCGCGGGCGATCGCCACGGCGGTCGGCAGGTCGACCTTCTCGCCGTGCAGCTCCGGCCACTGCCGGCGGATCCGCGCCTGCCCGCCGAACGTCGGGTCCTCGTTCGACAGCACCATCGGGTCGCCGTAGACGGCTGGTTCGCAGCCGGCGGCGATGCCGTAGAAGATGGCGCTGGTGAGCCGGTTGGAGGCCACCCGCCGGTGCCGGCGCAGCTCGGTGAGCTGCTTGTCGAGGAAGAGCGGGTCGGTGTCCTTCCACCAGTGGCCGCGGTAGCCGTGGCAGATGACCCGGAAACCGGCCTGCTCGTAGAGCCGCCGGACCCGCCTCATCGCGTACTCGTGCCAGTAGAGGCAGACCGTCACCGGGCCGTCCTCGGTGTCCCGGATCCGGGCGATCAACTTGTTGTGGTCGCCCTTGACGTGCTGACCCTCCCAGCCGTGGAACGGGTACCAGATGGTCCCCGCCCGCTCGGACTCCGGCGGGTCCTCCGGCCGCAGCGCGAGGAGGTAGTTGAACGGCGCACCGATGACGGTGACGTTGCGCCGGCCCACCGACCAGGCGCGCCGCCGAGTCTGCTCCGACCAGAGCAGACTCGGCGTGAACTCGGCGTACGGGTGGCCGGGGGCCAGCCCGTCGCCGATGTTCCACCCGTGCTGGACGTACCCGTCGATGCGGGGCGGGTGGCCGTCACCCAGACCGCAGTAGCGGGCCAGCACGTGCGCGTGGCCGTAGAAGTGGTTCGCGTGGTGCATCAGTCCCCCGTCAGGCGGCGGAGCGCGCCGTGGTGCCGCGCAGCGCCGCACGGAGTGCGTCGATGACGCGGTCCTGGTCGGCCTCGGTGAGGGTCGGGTAGAGCGGCAGCGAGAGCTGCTGCTCGTAGAACGATTCGGCCACCGGGCAGGATCCGCGCCGGTAGCCCAGATCCGCGAAGACCGGGTGCCAGTGCACCGGAATGTAGTTGACCTGCACGCCGATGCCGGCGGCCCGCATCTTGTCGTACACCTCGCGGCGGCGGCCCTCGAGCACCCGGATCGGGTAGAGGTGCCAGGCCGGGTCGGCCCACGACTTCTGGTTCGGCAGCAGCACGCCGTCCAGGTCGGCCAGCGCCTCGTTGTAGCGCGCCACCAGGGCGGTCCGCCGGGCGACGAACTCACCGAGCCGGCGCAGCTGGCTACGCCCCAGGGCGCAGAGCACGTCCGGCAGCCGGTAGTTCTGGCCGATCTGGTGCACCTCGTACCACCAGCCGCCCTCGTCGGGCAGGCGCAGCTCGTCGCGCGCGCGGACCATCCCGATGGTGCGGTACCGGCGGGCCCGCGCCAGGACCTCCGGGTCGAGCGCGGCGACCGCGCCGCCCTCGGCGGTGGTCAGGTTCTTCGTGGGGAAGAACGAGAAGGTGGTCAGGTCGGCCAGCGAGCCGACCGGCCGGCCGTGGTACGTCCCACCGATCGAGTGCGCGGCGTCGGCGAGCAACAGCGCGTCGCTGCCCTCGACGGCCTTGCGCAGCGCGTCGTAGTCGGCCGGGTGGCCGCCGTAGTCGACCGCGGAGACGACCTTGGTCCGCGAGGTGACCGCGGCGGCGGCCGCCGCCGGGTCGAGGCAGAAGGTCTCGTCCTCGACGTCGGCGAACACGATCTTCGCGCCGAGGGCGACCGCGCTGCTGGCGGTCGCCACGAACGTCATCGGCGGGACGACCACCTCGTCGCCGGGGCCGACCTCGGCCGCCGCGTACGCCGTCTGCAGCGCCGCGGTGCCGTTGGAGACGGTGGTGACGCCGACCCCGCCGGTCCACCCGGCGAGGTCGGCCTCGAACGCGTCCACCTGCGGACCGGTGGTCAGCCAGTCACTGTGCAGCGTCTCGACGACCGCGGCGACGTCCTCGTCGGTGACGGACTGCCGCCCGTAGGGGAGCATCGCCGTCACGCGCCGGTGATGCCGAGCATCTCGCGCAGCTGCTCCACGCTGAGCCACTCGTCGTTGGTGTCCGACTGGTACGCGAAGCCGTCCGGCACCGCGTCGCAGCCCACCGGCGGCTGGTAGCCCCAGGTGGCGATGGTCGGCTGGACGATGAACCGGTCCTTGCCCCGCAGGGTCCGCCGGCTGTCGTCCGGAGCGATCATCTCCTCGTGCAGCTTCTCGCCCGGGCGGATGCCGATCTCGTGGGTGGTGGCCGACGGGGCGACCGCCTCGACCAGGTCGAGGATCCGCATGCTGGGGATGCGCGGCACGAAGAGCTCGCCGCCCTGCATCTGGTCGAACGAGTCCATGACGAACTGGACGGCCTGGTCCAGGGTGATCCAGAAGCGGGTCATCCGCTTGTCGGTGATCGGCAGGCTCTTGCCCTCGGCGGCGAGCCGGCGGAACAGCGGGACCACCGAGCCGCGGCTGCCGACCACGTTGCCGTAGCGGACCACGGCGAACCGGGTGGGGTGCTGCGCGGCGTAGTGGTTGGCGGAGACGAAGAGCTTGTCACCGACCAGCTTGGTGGCGCCGTACAGGTTGATCGGGCTGGACGCCTTGTCCGTGGAGAGCGCGATGACCTTCTTGACGCCGGCGTCGATCGCGGCGTCGACCACGTTCTGGGAGCCGGTGATGTTGGTGGCGATGAACTCCGAGGGGTTGTACTCGGCGGTGTCCACCTGCTTGAGGGCGGCGGCGTGCACGACGTAGTCGATGCCGTGCATGGCCCGGGTCAGGCGGCGCAGGTCGCGGATGTCGCCGATGAACCAGCGCAGTCGGGGGTCGTCACCGAGCTGCTGCTTCAGCTCGTACTGCTTCAGTTCGTCGCGGGAGAACACCACCACGCGGGCCGGGTCGGCCTCGGTGAGGATGTGCCGGAGGAAGGTCTTCCCGAAGGATCCCGTTCCGCCGGTGATCAGAATGGAGGATCCATTCAACTCACTCAATTTGGTGCTCCCAAGATCGTGGTTGTGCGCCGGTGGCAGGGGGCCATGCGACCGGACGGACGCCTGCCAGGGTGGGTGTGACGGGCCGACGCCCCCGGGTCGGCACCGGGCAGTTAAACAGTTCGACCGTCACGGTGTTCCGGCGGCCCGCCGCGGACGGCGCTGGCTAGAGTAACGCGTCTTGCGCGGCGGCTCCACCGCCCGCCGGGCCGCCGACCGGGGCCGAGCAGGACATTGCGCCGCTGCGTGACCGACGCCTCACGCAGCGCCGTCACCCGGTGTGACGGGGCGTACAGGCTGTCGTGCCGCCGAATGCTCGCCGCCACGACTTCGTCCGGTTCGGTGCGGGCCGCCGCCGGGGTCGACCGGCGTGGTGTCCGGTATGACCCGTTCCCGTCCCAGGTGCCGGTTTCCGCGCCACCGGCGAACGGCGGGCGGCGGATCGGCGAATGCCCGGAAAGCGATGACGGAATCACCGTCGGCGACGGTTCTCCCGGTCCAGCGAAATCGGAATCACGGTGATTTCCCGCCCGTCGTGGACCTCGGTCTGCGGGGTCCCCTCGACGAACCGGAAGCGCCGGTTCATCTGCCGGACGACCGCGTTGTGGCCGAGCACCTCACCGGAGAGCCGGTCCAGCTTCAGCTCGTCGAAGGCGTGGTCCACCGCCTCCCGCATGACCTCCAGCCAGGCGGGGAGCGTCTCGCCCCGCTCGGCCAGCCCGTCGGAGTCGAGGTAGAAGCCCCACGAGCCGGTGCGCGGCGGCTCCTGCCGCAGATCGAAGAAGGTGACCACGCCGCAGGGCACGTTGTCGCGGACGTACATCAGGACCCGGCGCGAGGGATCCACCCGGACCCGGGACCACCAGGCGGCGTGCTCGGCCGGGGTGATCTCGTGGCTGGTCTTGCTGACCTGCCGGTTGGTCTCCTGATTGCGCCACGACAGCATCAGGTTGACGTCGTCGTCCGTCGCCTCGCGCAGCACGTCGGCCTCGTTTCCCCTCGGTTCCTCCGGTCGCCGCGACCCTACCCGGTAAAAGGGGAGGTCATTTGCCGGGCTGTACACTCCGGTCCCATGAACGAATTGAGTCGCGCGCAGATTCGCGACCTCATGGCGCAGGTCTTGAAGAACCAGGGCAAGGTGCTCCCGGACGACGACGCCGCGGACCTCCGCGAGATCGGCTTCCGGTCGCTGGACTTCTCCGAGCTGGCCCTGCGGGTCGAGGACGAGACCGGGGAGGAGCTCAACTTCGACGCTCCCGGCCTGCGTCGGATCGCCACCGTCGCCGACGTCCTCGACTTCCTCGTCGAGCTCCAGAAGCAGTGACCGTCGCGACCGCGAGCCCGGCCGGCCTGGACAACCGCATCGTCGTCGGGGGAGTGGCCCGCACCTGGCGGGACCTGCCCACGCCGGAGCTGCCGTCGCCCGCGGCGGTCCTCGCAGCCACCTCCACCGACGCCCTCACCGCGGCCCGGCAGCACGCCACGCACGGCGGCGAGCTGCTGCTGAGCACCCCGGGCCGGGTCGACGCGGCGATGCGCGACGAGCTGCGCGAGGCCGGCTTCGCGGTGACCGCGCTCACCGAGGGCGTGCCCGAGGTCGACGCCCCCACCGCGCCGCGCGCCGGTGAGCCGGGCCGGCTCTGGCTGCTCACCTCCGGCTCCACCGGGCGGCCCAAGCGGGTCGGCCACACCCTCGACTCGCTGACCACCGTCCGGGGCGACCAGCCGGAGCGGACCTGGCTCTGCCCGTACGCCCCCGGCACCTACGCGTGGTGGCAGGTGGTCACCCTGTCCCTGACCCAGCCCGGCCAGCACCTCGTGGTGATCGACCCCGAGGAGCTGGACGAGTGGCCGGCGATCGCCGCCGAGCACGGCGTGGACGCCGCCTCCGGCACCCCCACCTTCTGGCGCCGCACCCTGCACCGGGACGCCCAGGCGTTGGCCAAGGTGCCGCTGCGCCAGCTCACCCTCGGCGGTGAGCCGGTCGACCAGGCCGTCCTGGACCAGTTGCGGGAACTCTTCCCGGCCGCCCGGATCTCCTGGATCTACGCGTCCTCCGAGGTCGGTGCCTCGATCGTGGTGCACGACGGCCGCGCCGGATTCCCGGTGGCCTGGCTGGACCGCGAGACCCCCGGCCGCCCCACCATCTCGGTGCGGGACGAGGAGCTGGTCATCACGTCGCCGTACCACGGCGCCGGGCTCGACGGCCCGGTGCGCACCGGTGACCGGGTGCAGATCGTGGACGACCGGGTGCTGATCACCGGTCGGCTCGACTCCGACGAGATCAACGTGGGCGGCAGCAAGGTCTCCGCCGGCCTCGTCCGGGGCGTGCTGACCTCCCACCCCCAGGTGTCCTGGGCCCGGGTGACCGGCCGCCGGGCCCCGGTGCTCGGCAAGATGGTCGTCGCCGAGGTCGTCCCCGCCCCGTCCGCCGACCCGGCCACCCCGCCGCTGGACGAGGCCGCGCTGGTGCGCTGGTGCGCCGACCGCCTGCCCGAGTACGCGGTGCCGCGCCGCATCCGCATGCTGACCGAGATTCCCGTCAAGGAGACCCTGAAGAGCGATGTCTGATTCCGCGCTCGTACCGCCCAGCACCGTCGTCCTCGTCTCCGGCGGGTCCCGGGGCCTGGGCCTGGCCATCGTCACCGACCTGCTCGCCGAGGGCGTCAAGGTGGCCGCCTTCGCCCGTACCGTCACGCCCGAGCTGGAGAAGCTGGCCGCCGAGCACCCCGACCGGGTGCACGTCGGGTCGGTGGACGTCACCGACCTCAAGGCCGGTCAGGCCTTCATCCGGCAGGTGGAGGAGAAGCTCGGCCCGATCGACGGCGTGGTCAACAACGCCGCCGTCGGCCAGGACAGCCTGCACGTGCACACGTCCAACGACGACATCGCCCGGATCATCGAGACGAACCTGACCGCGCCGCTGCAGCTCACCCGCCTGGTGATCCGGCGGATGCTCGGCAAGGGCCTGCGCGGGCGGATCGTCAACATCACCTCGATCTGCGCCCAGCGCGGCTACCCGGGCCTGGTCGCGTACTCGGCGACCAAGGGCGGGATGGACGCCGCCACCCGGTCGATGGCCCGCGAGCTGGGCGGTCGGATGCTGGTCAACGCGGTGGCCCCGGGCTTCTTCGCCTCGGAGATGTCGGCCGTGCTGGGCAGCACCCAGCTCGACCAGATCGTCAGGCGCACCCCCACCGGGCACCTCACCGAGCCGGAGGAGGTCGTGCCGGTGGTGCGGATGCTGCTCCGCGAGCAGACCAACATCAACGGCCAGGTCCTCGTGGTCGACGGTGCCGCCTCCATCTGAGCCGGCTCGTCCGGCGCACCGGCCCGGGTCCCCGCGGGGGTCCGGGCCGTTCGCCGTATCCGGGGCCGAGGCGGGCCGGCCGGTGACGCGCCCCGTGCCGGCGCTGCTCGGCGCCGCCGAACGGCACCTGCGGGTGGGCAGGCCGGCCGAACTGGCCGACGCGTCCACCCGCAGCCACCTCGCCGACGGCCGCTGCGTCGGCTGGTACGGGCCGCCGACGCCGGGCTGGCGGGTCGCGGTGGACGCCGAGCGGGCCGACGCGGAGGTGCCCCCGGCGCTGGCCCGGCGCTTCGGGCCGGCCGACTTCTGGGACCGCTGGACCCGGGCGGAGAGCCTGTGCAAGCTGGCCGACGTGCCGGTCGCGGCCTGGTGGCGGCGGCACGGGCTGGCCGTACCCGTGGACACCCCGGCGGTGTGGCGGACGCTGCGCCTGGCCGACCTGGTCGTCACGGTCGCCTGCGCGCCGCTGCCCTGAGACGACGCTGCCCCCGTCCCGCCGAGGTGGCGGTACGGGGGCAGCGGTCAGCGTGCGGTCAGATGAGGTCCCAGCTCAGCGGGGTGCCCTTGGCCACGTCGGCGGCGAAGGTCCGGCCGACCACCTTGTCGATGTCCACCGGCGGCAGCCCGCCGGCCGGGCGGATCGAGCGGACGTTGGCCGGGGTGACCGGGTCGCCGGCCTTGACGTCCTCGACGACGAAGAGCGAGCGGCGGAAGCGCAGCCCCTCCTTCTCGGCGGGGGTCGGGCCGATCACCGTGCCGCCCATCGCCGCGAACGCCCGCTCCGACTCGACCACCAGCGACGCCAACTCGGTCGGGTTGAGCGAGAAGTCCGAGTCCACGCCGCCGTCGGCGCGGTCCAGGGTGACGTGCTTCTCGATGAAGCAGGCGCCCAGGGCCACCGAGGCGACCGGCACGCCGATGCCGGGGGTGTGGTCCGACAGACCCACCGGCACGCCGAACGTGTCGGCCAGCACCGGGATGCGGCGCAGGTTGCTGTCGGCCGGCGGCGCCGGGTAGGAGGCGGTGCAGGCCAGCAGGATGATCCCGCCGGCGCCGCCCGCCCGGGCGGTCCGCACCGCGGCGTCGATCTCGGCCACGGTGGCCATGCCGGTGGAGATGACCAGCGGCTTGCCGGTGCTCGCCACCAGCTTGATCAGCGGCAGGTCGACCAGCTCCGAGGAGGCGATCTTGTACGCCGGGGCGTCCAGCGACTCCAGCAGCTCGACCGCGGTGGGGTCGAACGGGGAGGAGAAGACGGTCAGCCCGCGCTGCCGGGCCCGGTCGAAGATCGGCTCGTGCCACTCGTACGGGGTGTGCGCCTTCTCATAGAGCTTGTAGAGGTTCTGGCCACCCCACAGCTCGTGCCCGCCCGAGATGCGGAAGGCGGGGGTGTCGATGTCGATGGTGATGGTGTCCGGCCGGTACGTCTGGAGCTTGAGCGCGTGCGCCCCGCTGGCCGCCACCGCGTCGACGATCGCCAGGGCGCGGTCCAGGTCCCCGTTGTGGTTCCCGGACATCTCCGCGACCACGAACGGCCGCTCCCCGGGCCCGACCGCGTGCGGGCCGATCTTCACTGTCGCCGTCATCTCCGACCTCTGTTCACCTGCGTCCGCGCCGGGGCGCGGTCCTCACGTCGTCGTCCGTGGACGACCTGCACATTCGTCGCCGCCGGGAACCGGTCCGGTTCCCGGAGCGGGTACGTCACGCCCACCGTCACGGGTTGCCGTGACCGGTCAGCGCCTCCGACTGGGCGGCGTCGTCGACGCCCGGTCCGCCCTGCGCCGGGACCGACGGCCCGGCGGAGGGGCCGGTCGTCGGGGCCGGAGCGGTCACCGGCGCCGCGGGGCGGCGCAGTCGGCCGGCCAGCCGGTGCGCCTGGCGCAGCGCGGCGTAGGCGAGGTAATTGTCCTCCCCGACCAACCGGTGCTTGAGGCCGGCCACCCCACCCGGACGAGGGTAGCCGGTCGCCGGGACGTGCCGACGGTACTGCTCGGCCAGCCGGTGGAAGAAGGCCCGGCGCATCCCGGGGTGGATCCGGCCGTCATTGCCGACCACCACCAGCATGTGGTTGATCATGAGCTGGAACAGCTCACCCTCGACGGTCGGGTCCGGGTGGTGCCGGCGGACCCAGTCGAGCTGCCGGTCGTACTGATCGAAGGCGTCGAAGTGCCGCTCGCTGCGGGTGGCGGTGATCGCGCCCTGCCGGCCCTGCCGGTAGAGGTAGCAGACCCGGTCCAGCACGGCGATCTTCTCCGCGCCGATCAGCAGCGGGTTGCTGAACGGGACGTCCTCGTACCAGCCGGGGTGGAAGCGCAGCTCCAGCTCGTCCAGCAGGGTCCGGCGGACCACCTTGTTCCAGGCGGTGTGCTGCACCCGCAGCAGCTCGGGCCGGTCGGCGAGGCGGATGACCCCGGTCACCCCGCGCAGTAACGGGCTGCTGGCGTCGATCTCCTGCCGGCCGTTCTCGTAGACCCGCAGGTGATCGAGCATCAGCACGTCGGGCCGGTCGGCGCGGAGCCGCTCCAGCACCGCCGGGATCGTCCCCGCCGGCAGCCAGTCGTCGCTGTCGACGAACCAGACGTACTCGCCGGCGGCCACGTCCAGGCCGGCGTTGCGGGCCAGGCCCAGGCCGACGTTCTCGGTCAGGTGGACTACCCGCATCCGGCCGTGCCGGGCGGCGTACGCGTCGAGCAGCTCCCCGCACCGGTCCGGGGAGGCGTCGTCGACGGCGACGATCTCCACCGCTGCCTCGTCCCCGGCGGGCACGTCCTCCCGGATCGAGTCCAGGCACTGGTGCAGGTACGCCTCCACCTTGTGTACCGGGACGATCACGCTGAGCAACGGCTTCGGTGCGGAGGGGTCGATCACGTCGCCACCCTCGACCACGTGGGTGGACGGGTCCGGAACCTGATCTGACCGAGACACGCGGAACTCCTCACCAAAGGCCGGCCGAAGCGTTAACGATAGGCACTCCTCGCCGAGCCGGTAAGGTCGCCCCGCGGTAGCACCGCCCGGTGTCGTCGTCGGCCCCCCGCCCCCCGCGCCCGCGCCCGCGCCGCGGCTCCGGCCGGCAGGGAAGGGACGTGCGGAAGAGCGTGGCGGCGCTCGGGTGCTCGACACGACGAGCCCGACCTCTCCGGCGTCCAGATCTTCCTCATCCCCGGCGGATTCGTGCTGGTCTGGTCGGCCCGGAGCGGCGAGCGGCGGCGCGACTTCTGGCAGCGGCGGCTGGCCGGGCTCTACCCGAGCCGTCTGGTGACCTTCGCCGCCGCGCTGCTGGTGATGTGGTGGCATCAACAACGTGAGCTGGGCGCTCTCCTGCCAGCTCCTCTTCTACCTCTGCCTTCCGCTGGTGGCCTTCTGCTGGTGCTGCTCGATGCTCGGCGGCCCGGCGCCCGGCGGGGTCGGTGCCCGGCGGGGTCGGTGCGCGGCGGGGCCGGCCTCCACAGACGGGTCGCCACCCACCGGCGCCGAGGAAGACACCATCACGAGCGATATGACGCAGAGGCATATTTATGGGTCTTGTGACGGGTTAGTGGGTTGTGGTGGGGGCCGGTGACGGCGCATGCCGTTGTTC
>NZ_JBAKHO010000064.1:0-28449 GCF_036902735.1 Micromonospora lacuserhaii
CGCCGCGCCCGGTCCCGCCGGTGGTGCCGGCCACCGTGGTACGCCCCGCGCCGCCCGCCCCGCCCGCCCGCGTCGCGCCGGTGACCCGGGCCGCCGCCCGGCAGCCGGAGCAGCCCACCGTGCACGTCCACATCGGTCGGATCGACGTGCGGCTCGCCCCGGGGTCGCGGCCCGCCCCCGCCGCGCCCCCGCCGGCCACCCCCGTCCCCGTCGGCAAGGCCACCGAGCCCGGCCCGGCACCCGAACTGGAGAGCTACCTGCGCGATCCCCGGGGACGGGCGCGATGAGCACCGCGTACGCCCTCGCCGCCGTCAGCGCCGTGCTGCGCGGCCAGCTGATGGCCTACCTGCGGGCCGCCGGGGCCTCCTCGGCCGTCGGTGGGGTCAGCGTCTCGGTCGGCCCGCCCGACCGGGTGGCCGTCGGCAACCTGGAGGCCAACCAGGTCAACCTCTTCCTCGCCCGGGTCACCCGCAATCCGACCTGGGCCAACCTCGGCCCACCGCCGCGCGACACCGCCGGCGCCGACGTCGCCGCCCCACCCCTCGGCGTCGACCTGCACTACGTGGCCAGCGTCTACGGCCACGACCCGCTGACCGGCGACATCCTCCTCGGGCACCTGCTGGCGATGCTGCACGAGACGCCCGTGCTGACCCGGGCGGCGATCCGCCGCGCGCTCGCCCCCGACCCGCCGGACCCGACCCTGCCCGCGCCGGTGGCCGACTCGCGGCTGGCCGACCAGTTCGAACAGCTGCGGATCACCACCACCAACAGCCCGGGCGGCGAGGAGAGCTTCCGGCTCTGGTCGGCGTTCAGCGCGCCGTACCGGGCCAGCGTCTTCTTCGACGTCTCGGTGGTGCTGATCGACCCGGTGCGCGGCGCGCGGGAACCCCTGCCGGTCCGCGCGGTCACCGCCGGCACCGTCGACGCCCAGGTCCCCGAGGTCGACCAGGTACGCGCCGACGGCCCCACCGGCACGCCGGTCACCGCCGGCGCCACCCTGGTCGTCACCGGCCGGCACCTGGTCGGCGCGGACACCCGGATCCGGATCGGCGCGGCCGGCGCCGTCCCCACCTCGGCCACGGCGGGGGAGCTGCGGGTGCCGCTGTCCGCCTTCGACCGGCCCGTCCCGGCCGGCATCGCCGGGCTGGTCGTCACCCACTCCGTCGACCTGGGCGACCCGCCCGCCCCTCGCCCGGCGCTCAGCTCCGACGCGGTGCCGGTGGTCTACCGCCCGCTGGTCACCGTGGCCCCCGCCGACGTGGTGGTGGACTCCACCCGCACCGTGGACGGGGTGGCGCTGTGCACCGGCGCGGTCACCGTCACCGTGGACCCCCGGGTCGGCGCGACGCAGCAGGCCACCCTCTCGCTGACCGCCGCCGACGGCGGCACCGTGCTGGCCGCGCCCGCCGGCAACGGCGTCGCGCCGGGCGCGGACGACACCGACCGGATCCGCTTCGCCTTCCGCGACCTGCCCGCCGGGACGTACCTGGCCCGGCTGCGGGTGGACGGGGTGGACAGCCCGCTGACCGCCGACCCCTCCGGCCGGTACACCAGGCCCGCGGTGGTGCTCTGATGCCCGCCGCGCGTCCCGCCGCCCGCTGGCCCGGCCCCACCGTCGCCCCGCCCGCCGACGACGGGCTGCCCGCCGTGGTCGACCGGATCCGGCTGCTGCTCAAGGGCGAGCCGGCGCCGGACCCGCCAGACCCCTGCCCCGGGCTGGACCGGATCACCGACGGATTCGCGCTCAGCGGCTTCGAGCGCGACGTGCTGGCCGCCGCGATCGCCGGGGAGCTCGGGCTCCTCGACCGCCCGCCGACCTTCGCCTGGTGCCTGGACACCCTGCCCGGCGCGCACTGGGACGCGCTGGCCGCCGACCGTCCACTGCGCGCCGCCCGGCTGGTCGAACTCGGCGAGGGGCCGCTGCCGCACGCCCCGGTCCGCCCCGATGAGCGGATCCTGCACGAGGTGCGCGGGGCGGGCCGGCTCGACGAGCGGCTCCGGCCGTACCTGACGGAGCTGCCGGCGCCGCCCGACGCGCTGCCGGCCAGCCGGCGGCGGGCCGCCACCGCGCTCTGTGCGGCCTGGCAGGCCGGACGCCGGGCGTTGCGCACCTGCGGCCCCGACCGCGCCGACCGGACCGACGTGATCGCGACGGCCGCCGCCACGGTGGGCCGGGCCGCGCACCGCGCCGCCGCCGGCGACCTGCCCCGCGCGGTCACCGACCGGGACGCCTTCGCCCGGCTGTGGAACCGCGAGGTGGTGCTCGCCGACCCGGTCCTCGTGATCGAGCTGACCGGCGACGAGCCGCCAGAGGTGACCGCCGTGGTGGAACAGCTGCTGCCCCGGCTCATCGGCGACGTGGTGATCTCCGCTGCACGGGTCGTCCCGCTCGACGGTGTCGCCGCCGGGCCGACGGTCGAGCGGCCCAGCCGCGAGGAGCAGCGCACGCTGTGGCGACGGGTGCTGCCCGACCGCGCCGACCGGGCCGCCACCGAGCTGGCCCGCGAGTTCGACCTGGCCCACGCCGACATCCTCGGCACCGCCGCCCGGCCCGTCGCCGACCCGGTCGCGGTGGCGCGGGACCTGGTCCGCGACCGGGTACGCCGGGACCTCGACGGGCTGGCCGAGCGGATCGCCGTCCGGGCCGGCTGGGAGGACCTGGTGCTGCCCGCCCCGGCGCTGGCCCAGCTGCGCCAGCTGGCCGCCGCGGCCGCGGGCCGCACCCTGCTCGCCGAGCGGGGCTTCGGCCACCGGACCGCCCGCGGGCTGGGCGTCACCGCGCTCTTCGCCGGCCCGAGCGGCACCGGCAAGACGCTCGCCGCCGAGGTGGTCGCCGGCGCCCTCGGGCTGGACCTGCACCGGGTCGACCTGGCCACCGTGGTGAGCAAATGGATCGGGGAGACCGAGAAGCAGCTCCGCCGGATCTTCGACGCCGCCGAGCGCGGCGGCACCGTGCTGCTCTTCGACGAGGCCGACGCGCTCTTCGGACGCCGGTCGGAGGTCAAGGACAGCCACGACCGGTACGCCAACATCGAGGTGTCCTATCTGCTGCAGCGGATGGAGCAGTACCGGGGCGTGGCGGTGCTGACGACGAACATGCGCACCGCCATCGACCCGGCGTTCCTGCGCCGGCTGCGGGTGGTCGTCCCGTTCGGGCATCCCGGTCCGGCCGAGCGGACCGACCTGTGGCGCCGGGCCTTCCCGCCGAAGGTCGCCACCGACGGCCTCGACCTGCGCCGCCTCGCCGAGCTGGACCTCACCGGCGGGGACATCCACACCGTCGCCTTGCGCGCCGCGCTGGTCGCCGCCGGCGAGCGCGTCCCGGTGCGGATGCGGCATGTGCTCGACGCCGTCGCCGCCGAGTACGCCAAGCACGACCGGCCCGCCGACCCGGGGCTGTGGTCATGAACATCGAGGTCGACGTCCGCGAGCTCGTCCTCACCGGGGTCGAGGCGCCCGACGCCGCCGCGCTCGGTGCGGCGGTGTCCGCGCGGCTCGCCCGGCTGGTCGCCGAGCGTGGCCTGCCGTCCGGCGCGCCCGGGCCGGGCCCGGTGCCGGTCCCGCCCGACGCCGAGCTGCCGACGGTCCTGGCCGAGGCGATCTGGGCGCGACTCGGCCGCCCCGGAGTCCGGGAGCCGGGCCGATGACCGAACACGAGGCGGCGGTCCACCAGCCGCTCACCCCGACGGCCGACCGGCCCGCCGCCCGCGACGAGGCCCTGGCCGCGCTGACCCACGACCTCGTCGGCCGGTACGCCCCGGCGCTGGGCCTGCGCCCCGACTCGGTCCGGGTGCACCTCGGCGACGCCGGCCGGCGGGCCGCCAACCACGGCGCGAAGGGGCTCCTCGCCGACGGCGCGCTGCACCTCGCCCCCGGCTACGACCCGGCGCGCGCCGCCGGACGGGCGTTGCTCGCGCACGAACTCGGACACCTCGCGCAGGCCGTCGGGACCGGCACCCCGCCGACCGTCCGGGCGGCCGCCGGCACCGGCCTCGCGAACGGTCGGACCGACCCGGAGGCCGAGGCGCGGGCGCTGGCCGAGGCCGCCGCGGCCGGCCGCCCACTGTGGATTCCCACCGCCCGGCTGCCCGCCGGCGCGGTCGCCGCCGACACCGGGACCGTCACCGCCGCACCGGCCCCGACCGCCGCCGCGGAGACGGAGACCGGCCTGCTCGAATCCGAGCTCAGCGCCCTGGTCGACCGGCGGTACCGCGCCGAACGGGACCGGATCATCGACCTGCTCGACGGGCTCTGGGTCTCCGGCGACGACGTGCGCGGCTCCCTGCGGGTGCTGGACACCCTGCCCTTCCTCGTCGCCCGCAGCCTTGTGCACAGCCTGCCCGCGCCGCGGCGCACCGACCTGTCCCGCAACCTCGACGACGACCACCATCGGCTCTACCCGCGCGCCGCCCTCGCCGCGCTCGGCGGCCAGACCCCCTACCTGCTGCGCGTGCTCGAAGCCGACAACGTGCACGGGCTGAGCACCGAGGGGCTCGGCCCGGTCGAGCGGCGCACCGCGCTGAACGTGCTGCGCGCCCTGCGCACCAGCGTGCTGCGGGAACTGCTCACCGGCGACCGCAAGGCGTACTTCCGGGGCCTGCTGGCCGAGCGGCCGCCGCGCGGCACCGACGCGGAGGCGCTGCGCGACCAGCTCACCGCCCTGCACGGGGAGGACACCGCCGACCGGGACCTCGACCGGGACGCCGGCCTGACCACGGAGCTGCGCCGCGTCGAACGGCTGATCGGCGAGCACCGTGCCGCCGAGGCGCTGGAGGTGCTCGCCGCCCTCGCCCCGGCGCCACCGAGCACCGGTGCCCCGGCCGCGACGGCGACCGCCGGTCCGCCCGAGCCCGGACCGCGACTGCGCCACGCGGTACGCCTGCTCGACGAGGCCGGTCGGATCGACGCGCTCCTGAACGACCTGCCCTGGGAGGAGAAGCGGATCGGGGCCACCCTCGGCCCCCGGCTGCTCGTCGTCCTCGCCGCCCGCGAGGAGCACCACACGCTGACCCGGATCGAGTCGCTGCTGTCGTACGGGCTCTTCGACTGGGCGGTCCGCGACCACGAGGCCCGCTACGCGTACCTGCTGCTGCGCAGCCTGCCGCTGGCCAGTCAGGACCGGTGGCGACGGCTGGAGCAGGGCAAGTGGTTCGCCCGGCTGGAGGAGAACATCCCCGCCGAGGACATCCTCGGCGGCCGGTACACCGGGGTGGGCACCCTCGCGGAGCCGATCGACCCGGCCCGGCGCAGCGGCGGGCAGGCCGACGCGGGGCGGATCGTCGAGGAGATCCACCGGCTGGTGCAGAGCCGGCTCGACGGGGTCACCTCGGTGGAACTGGTCCGCCGGCTCGTCGCGTACGACCGGAGCACCGGCGGCGCGACCACCGGCCCGGGCCCGCGCGGCCGGGAGGCGCTGCGCACCGCCGTGCACCGCCTGGACGCGCTGCGCGACCTGGACCGGATCCTCGACGCGCTGCCCGACGCCTACCTCACCCACGAGATGTGGCGCGCCGAGCTGCTCGACCTGCTCGCTCTGCGCGACCCCGCCCACCTGGAACGACAGGCCCGCCAGCTGCTCGCCGTCGGGCTCACCGACTGGGCGGTCAACCCCCGGGAGGCCTGGCTCGCCTTCCAGCTCGTCCGCAACCTGCCGGTCGCCGACCAGGCCCGGCTGGAGGCCGAGGACCCGGACCGGTGGGCCCGGATGCGCTCCGGGATGACCCCGGAGATGCGGGCTTCCCTCGCCGTCACCGCGATCTCCGGACCGCGCCGGATCGAGGCCCGCGACCAGCTGCGCGACCGGCTGCGCGACGACCGGCTCTGGCGCGCCGAGCGGGTCACCGAGCTGCGCTCACTCGTCGTGCAGCTCTACGCCCTGGACGACCGCCGCTGGGTGTTCCTGCGCTCCCGGGACGTCCGCGCCGACCGGCTCGCCGGGCTGGACACCCTGGTCGAGGAGCTGCGCCTCTTCCACGCCACCCGCCGGCCGAACTTCGAGCCCGAGTCGCTGCGGACCGACGGCACGCCCACCGTCGTCGGCGACCTGGCCCGGCTGGTCGCGGTCGGCCTGAAGCTGCTCTTCCTCAGCCGTACCGGGCTGAGCCTGTTCACCCAGGAGGTCACCCTCCACGACGTCGACCTGCACGACGCCCAGTGGATCAGCGGCGACCTCGGCGGGGCCCGGCTGCGCGACACCGACCGGGAGCGGACCAACCGGCTCTCCCTGTCGGTCGACGCCCGGCAGGGCATCCTGCGGATCCGGCTGCCCCGGCTGGAACTCGACGGGATCAACCGCACCTTCACCGGTAGCTCCCTGCGCACCGGTCGGGTCACCCTCACCGGCCTGGACATCGTCGCCTCCTTCTCCGACCGGGGCTACGAACGCCCGGTCGGCGCGCAGGCCGGCGTGAGCAAGGTCGACGTCTCCGACGTGGTGTACGCCAGCGAAGCGCTACCGGGCGGCCTGCTCGGGTTGACCCGGTTCGGACTGTCCACCCTGTTCTTCCGGACCGGGGCGACCGGCCGGGAGGACGTCGCCGAGCCGAGCCGACACGGCTGGGTGGGCATCCCGATCATCGACCCGCTGATCCACCTGCTGCACAACGTGATCTCGTTCTACGGCGGGCTGCCGTTCCTGTCGAAGATCAGCGACGCGCTGCTCGCCCCGTACACCGCCGGCGCGCCCTTCCTGGCCCAGCAGTTCACCTCGCTGACCGCGGGGGAGATCTTCACGCCGCTGGCCAACGCCAGCCTCGGCCTGCTCACCGACGGGGTGTTCCGCGCACCCCGCACGGTGGGGGAGCGGGTCGAGGACACGATGGGCATGCTGCACTCGCTCCAGGTCAGCTTCGCCGGCGCCACCGCCGAGGGGCTCTCCTTCGCCGGCCTGCAGCAGGTCGGCCGGATCGAGGTGGGCCGGACGCTGCTCGGCCTGGGCAACAGCCTGCCGGCCCGGCTGCGGGCCGAGGAGAACTCGCTGCGGTTGCGGCTCGGCACCGCCACCGGCGCGGAGCGCACCGCGCTGGAGGCCCGGCTCACCGCGGTCACCCGGCAGCTCACCGAGCTGGCGCCGCTGGAGCGGGAGCTGAACGGGTTGGAGGCCCGGCACCGCTGGCACGCCGAGTCGCTGTCCGAGGCCGAACGGCGACGGCTGGTCGCCCTCTCCGACCAGCTCCGGCAGAGCGCCGGCGGCGCCCTCGACATCGGCGGCATCCGGGTGACCGGACTGACCGGGCGGGTGGAGGCGGCCGGCGTGGAGGTCGACCCGATCCACGCCGAGGCGTCGCTGCCGTCCCGCTCCGGGGAATACCTGCCCGACGACGACCTGATCACCCGGTTCCGGTCCGAGCGCACCCCGGCCGACACCGTGGCGACGGCGCGGGCCAGCACCGGGTCGGCCCGCGTGGCCGGCGTACGGCTGCTGCCCGGCGCGCCCGGCGAGCCGGCGCTCCGCCTCACCGCCGGGGAGCTGCCCACCCGGGAGCAGGTCGCCGCACAGCTGCGCGCCCTTCCCGACGAGCCGCGGTGGGCGGCCCGTCGGGCCGAACTCACCCGCTGGCTGACCGACCTCGACCGGCTGCGGGCGCTGGAGTCGCTGGCCGCCGAGCCGGTCGACGCCGCCGGCCGGTACCTGCCCGGTCACCGCACCGCGGCCGAGGAACGGGAGTACCAGGAGCTGCGGGACCGGGCACGCCGCTACTTCGGTCTCTCCGTCGGCGGGCTGACCGTCACGGGGCTGAGCGCCACCATGGACCCGAGCACGCTGGGGGTCCAGCTCGGGCTGGCCGGGCTGACCGCCACCGACGTGCGCGCCGGCGCCACGACCGTGGAGCGGGTGGAGACGCACCGGCTGCGGGTCCGCACCGACCTCGACGTCGCCGGCGGCGGCGCGCTCCCCGGCGAGCTGGCCGGCCCAGCCGCCACGCTGGGCCTGCCGGTCGGCCGCGCCGCCGTCGGGTTCGGCGTCGGCGACCTCACCGTCACCGGGCTGACCGGCCCGGGCGGCGAGGCCCGGCGGATCGCCTTCACCGCCCCCACCCGCGCCGACGGGCAACCCGGCGAGGCGATCCACGGCCGGGTGGTGCCGCAGGGCGACGACCTGCGCCTGCCGGACCTGGTGGTGGAGCAGACCGAACTGACCGGGGTGAGCCTGCGCTCGCCCGGCCGCAGCCTGTACTCGCGGGGCAGCACCCGGATCGGCCGGATGAGCCTCGACGTGCGGGTCCGTACCGGCGCGACCGCGACCGGACGACAGGTGCGTGGCGCCCTGGTCCGCAGCATGGTCATCGACCGGATCGACGCCGACCAGGTCGGCATGGACGTCACCGACCCGGCGCCCGGCTACTCCGTCGAGGCGGTCTCCGGCGCGCTGGTCGGGATCCGGCTGCGCGACCTGGACGTGGACCTCACCGGCGAGGAGCTGACCTACGCGGGACGGTTGACCATCGGCCAGCTCGACCGGCTGCGCTTCGCCGTGGTCTCCCGGGCTGTGCAGGGCGGGCCGACCACGATCACCGGCACCGTCTCCGGGCAGCCGGCGGCCCCGGGCGCCGCGGCGGTCACCGTGGACCTGATCCGGGCCGGTGCCCACCAGGTCGACCCCGCCACCGGCCGAATCGTCAGCGACCCCGTCGACGGGGTGGCCACCCGGCTGGACGGGCTGACCCTCACCGACACCGTGCTGCGTACGCCCGACGGCGCGGTCACCGTCCGCCGGGCCGGGGTCAGCGGCCGGATCGTCACGGAACAGGCCGGCGGCCTGCGTTTCGAGGACATCGGCCCGTCCCGGATCGAGTTGGGCGCCATCGACTGGCGGGCCGGCGCGGGCCGGATCGTCTCGCACGGCCCCACCGTCCTCGATGGCCTGACGGTCAGCGGCCGGTGGGACAGCACACCGGAGCGGCGGGACGCCGCCGGGCGGGTGATCCCCGCCACCGCGGAGCTGCTCGTGGAGCGGCTGCACATCGACCGGGTCACCGGCCGGGACCTGCGCTACCGCGACGGGGTGCTCGACATCGGCCTGGGCCGCCCGACCCCGGTGCCGGCCGGCGAGCCCGACCTGCCGCCCCTGGAGATCCTCGACGTGAACCTGCGTGGCCTGCGCTGGTCCCGGGCGGCCGGGCTGACCGCCGGCCGGCTGACCACCGGGGCCACCCGGGTGGAGATCGCCGGTCGGGTCAGCGAGGCGCTGCACGTCGACGGCGCGCTGTGGGCGGCGCAGCTCACCCTCGCCTTCGGCCGGGGCGGCCGGGTGCAGGCGAGGGTGGTCGGCGGCGAGGGTCACCTCGGTGTCGGACCCCGACCCGGTGAGCACACCCAGCACCTCGGCATCCAGGGGCTGGACACCGGGGTGATCAGCGTCGGCCCGGACCGCATCGAGATCGGCCCGGACGGCCAGCCGGGGTTGAGCCTGGCCACCGTCTCCGTCGACGCGCTCGACTGGCAGGGCGCGTCCCTCGGGCTGCGCATCCCGCCCGGACGGGGCGCCCTCACCCTCACCGGCATCACCGCACGTGCCCGGGTCGACCTGTACCCGGCCGGCACCCCGGGCGGCCGGTTCCGCCGGCTGCTGCTGCGCGAGCTGGTGGTCCAGCAGACCCGGGCCAGCGGGCTCCTGGTCGACCTGCACGACGGCACCACCATCCGGCTGGACCCGGAGATCGAGGCCGTGCTGGGTGAGCTGCGGCTGCGCCCGGCGGAGGGCCAGGAGGGCTTCCTGGTGGAGGCGACCCGGACGGCCGAGGGGATGCGGATCCTCGGCGGCCTCAGCATCGGGGCGATCGACGCGGCGCGGGTCGGCTTCGACATCGGCACCTTCCTCTCCGGCGGCACCGCGAACTTCGGCGCCGCCGGGCTGACCGTCGACTTCCTCGATCACGGGGGACTGCGGCTCAACCTGCGCGAACCCACCCTGACCGCGATCCGGGCCCAGGTGACCGCCGATCCCCGGCGGGAGTTGCGGCTGCTCGGCGCGCCCGCCGGACGCCCCGAGTACGGGCTCCGCTTCACCTCCATCGCCTACGAGCAGGACCCGACGCTGCCCGGCGGCCCGGCCGCCCCCGGTCGCCGGGTCACCGTCAGCGGCGGCGAGGTCACCGGTCTGACCTTCACCGACACCGGCCTCGGGCTGTACGTCTTCGTCGAGCGGGGCCTGCTCGGCGACCTCACCCACGACCTGAACTCCGGCTCGGGCGAGCTGCCCTCGCTGGACATCCGCAACGCCCGGTTCTCGCTGGACCTCGCCACGCTGCTCGGCGGGAGCACCCCGGCGCCGCCCACCACAACCACCAGCGCGTCGCGGCGGGCCGCCATGGCCCGGGACTGGGACGCGCTGCTGCGGATCCTGAACACGTACCACCTGAGCGAGGTGCTGGACAGCCTCAACGGCCACCTCGACTTCGACGTCGCCCACGACGGCTTCCTCTGGGGCGAGCGGACCTGGGAGGTCCGGCTGGCCTTCCACGACGGGGCGCTGGACTACCGGCGGCTGACCGGCGCGCTGCCCTGGTGGACCCCGGGCCGCTTCACCCTCGACGGCGACGACCTGGTCTACCGGGTGCACCTGCCCGCCGTCGCGCCGGAGGGCGCGCCCCCGCCGGACAGCGACGTCGACCTGCTGCGCTGGTCGCTCACCAGCGGCGAGGTGCAGCAGGCCCGCGCCGAGCACCTGGTCAAGCTCAACCGGCTGCTCCGGCCGACCGCCGCGTCCCGGGACGACCTGCTGCACACCGTCGCCGACCTCGGCAGCGACGAGCCGTCCACCGACCCGCCGGGACGGCTGGACATCCGCAACGTCGACGCGGACCTGTCGGTGAACAACCCCCGGGAGATCACCCTGCCGCTGGGCGGCGCCAACGAGGTCGTGCTGGCCCCCGACGCCCTGGTCGGCCTGCGGATCGGCGGCGGGATGAGCCGCGGCGCCGGCGGTCACGGCCGGCCGGGTGCGCTGCGGCCGATCTCGTTGAGCAGCGCACGGGTGGCCCGGGTGAACCTGCTCTTCGACGGTCTGGGCCTGTCCACCGGCCAGATCCGGATCACCGACCTGACCGACTGCTCGCTGACCTTCGACGGGCTCAGCCCGCAGCTGCTCCAAGGCCGGATCACCCGGGCCGTCGCGGAACACATCCGCTGGCGGCGTCCCACCCCAGGAGGCACCCCGTGACCAGTCCGCTCAGCCCTCGGCTGCTCCGCGCCGGCCTGGTGGTCCTCGACCCGGACAGCGGCCGGACCCGCCGGGTGATCACCCTGCAGTACAACCCGGACGCGCTGACCCGGGGTTTCCAGCTGAAGACCGGCGGCGCCGAGGGCGGCGCGAAGGGCGAGGCGCTGCGGATCACCGGCCCGCCGGTGCAGACGCTCACCCTGGAGGCCGAGCTCGACGCCGCCGACCAGCTCGCCGACCCGCGGGCGCACGCCGACGCGGTGGAACTGGGCCTCACCGCGCAGCTGGCCGCCCTGGAGTCGCTGGCCTACCCAAGCCTGGCCGCCGTGCAGGACGCCGCCGCCCTGCTGGCCGCCGGAACCCTGGAGGTGGTGCCCCCACCGGCCCCGCTGGTGCTGCTGGCCTTCGGGCGGCGCCGGCTCTGGCCGGTACGGATCACCGAGCTGTCCATCACGGAGGAGGCGTTCGATCCGATGCTGAACCCGATCCGCGCGAAGGTCCGGCTGGGCCTGCGGGTGCTCACCGTCAACGACGTGGGTACCGCCGGCCGGGCCGGCGGGCTGGCCATGGCCGCCCACCAGCAGCTCGAACAGCTCGCCGGGCGGGCCCGCGGCGGCCGGCTGACCGACCTCGGAATCGACCGGCTGCCGTGACCGCCCCGACGCCACCCGACACCGACCCGGCCCTGGTCGCCGCCCGCAGCCGGGTCGCCGAGACGCTGCTCGCCGCGACCGGCGCGGCCACCGTCGGCGCCCCGTCGCCGGGGGCGGTCCCGGCGGAGAGCCGGTACGCCACGGTCGGCACCGCGGTGACCGTCGACCCGGACACCGGCGCGGAGATCGTCCACCTGCGCCGGCGGTTCGTGCCACCGGCCGACCGGCTGGCCACCGCCGGTTGGGAGCAGGTGGCCGACGGCGACCGGGTGGACCTGCTGGCCGCCCGGACGGTCGGCGACCCGACCGGGTTCTGGCAGCTCTGCGACGCCAACGGCGCCTTCGACCCGGCGGAGCTGGAGGAGCCCGGCCGGGTCGTCCGGGTGGCGCTGCCCGAGGGCTTCCCCGGAGGTGCCGATGCCTAGGGGAGTGCGCCTGCAACTGCTCGTCGGCCCGCTGACCTTCCGGCCCGCCCCGTACCAGCTGGTCGACGCCCTCCAGGAGGCGCAGGTCACCCAGAACGCCGGGCAGCGCTCCGGCTTCCAGCTGCGGTTCGCCCTCGGCCGGGGCTCGCTGGTGGAGCGGATGCTCGCCGACGGCAGTCTCGACCCGCCGACCCGGGTACTGCTCGTGCTGCACCTGGACGGCCGTCCGCAGGTGCTCTCCGACGGGGTGGTGACGAGGCACGACGTGTCCCGGGGCAACGAGGCCGGGGCGTCGACGCTGACTCTGACCGGGGTCGACGTCAGCCAGATGATGGACCTGATCGACCTGTCGGACCTGCCGATGCCGATGCCGGCGGAGGCGCGGGTGCTGACCCTGCTCGCGCCGTTCGCCGCGTACGGGGTGGTGCCGATGCTGGTGCCCAGCGTGCTGGTCTTCGCGCCCAACCCGATCCAGCGGATCCCGGCGGTGCGGGGCACCACCTTCGCGTACGTCTCGCAGTTGGCCGACGAGGTGGGCTACACCTTCTACGTCGAGCCGGGCCCCACGCCGGGCACGAACATCGCGTACTGGGGGCCGGAGGTGCGGGCCGGGCGGCCGCAGCCCGCGTTGACCGTGAACGCCGACGCCGGCTCCAACGTGGAGTCGTTGTCGTTCTCCTTCGACGGGGTGCAGAAGACCGTCTACCTGCTCACCGCCTTCCCCGAGCAGCTCCGGGTGCCGATTCCGTTGCCGGTGCCGGACGTCAGCCCGCTCAACCCGCCGCTGGGCCGCAAGATCCCGGTTCCGCTGTCGTACAAGCGGATGAACGTCGAGCGGCGTAACCCGAGCGGCACCGACGACGCCACCGCCCGGATGGACGTGGTGCAGACCCTCGCCCGGGGCCTGGCCCGGGCCGCCCAGTCGGCGAACGTGATCACCGGTTCCGGTGCGCTGGACGTGCTCCGCTACGGCCGGCTGCTGCAGTGCCGGCGGCTGGTCGGGGTGCGCGGCGCCGGCCGCGCCTACGACGGCGAGTACGTGGTCAAGAGCGTCACCACCACCGTCAAGGCCGGCGAGGTCAAGCAGCGGTTCAACCTCAGCCGCAACGCGCAGGTCTCCATCTCCGGAAGGGTCGAACCATGACCAGGTACTACGGCAAGTATCGGGGCACGGTGGTCAATCACATCGACCCGTTGCAGCAGGGCCGCATCCAGGTGACCGTTCCCGATGTCACGCTGCCCCCGTCCACCTGGGCGATGCCCTGCTTCCCCCTCGCGGGCATCCAGTCCGGCATGTACGCGGTGCCGCTGCCCGGCACCGGGGTGTGGGTGGAGTTCGAGCAGGGTGACGCCGACTATCCGATCTGGACCGGCTGCTGGTACGGCTCGAAGGCGGAGATCCCCGCGCTGGTCTCCTCGGCGCCGCCGCCCACCCCGCCGATCGTGCTGCAGACCCCGGGGCAGGCCACCATCATGGTGTCGGACGCGCCCGGTCCGGCCGGCGGCATCCTGCTCAAGACGCTGACCGGGGCGATGATCTCGATCAACGACACCGGGATCGTCATCTCCAACGGCAAGGGCGCCTCGGTCACCCTGGTCGGGCCGACCGTGGCCGTCAACCAGACCGCGCTGACGGTGACCTGATGCCCGGCCCGCTGCTCCACGTGGGAGCCGTCGTCTCCTGTCCGCACGCCGGTCCGGTCACCGCGCAGACCGGCAACTCCCGCGTGCTGGTCAACGGTCTGCCGGTGGTGACCGTCGCCGACGCGTACCCGGTCGCCGGCTGCCCGTTCCAGGTGCCGGTCGGCGCGGGCACCAAACCCCAGCCGTGCGTCCGGGTGCAGTGGACCACCCCGGCGGCCCGGGTGCTGGTCAACGGCCAGCCGGCGATCCTCGCCACCAGCGTCGGGCTGGGGATCAGCGCGGAGGGCATCCCGCAGGGCCCACCGACGGTGGCCGGCTTCCAGATCAGGGCGGTGGCGTCGTGACCTACCCGGCCTTCCCCTGGCGCCCCGACAACCGGGGCCGCTCCGGCCTGGCCGGCCGGGAGCGGCACGTCGCCGATCTGGTCGAGGCGGTGCTCTTCACCGCCCCTGGCGAGCGGGTCAACCGGCCGGACTTCGGCGCCGGACTGAACCAGCTCCTCTTCGCCCCGGTCGACGAGGCGGTGGTGGGCGCCGCCGAGTTGCAGGCCCGCAGCGCGTTGCAGCGCTGGCTCGGCGAGCTGATCGAGGTGGACGAGGTCCGGGTGGAGCTGGCCGACGCGGCCGTCCGGGTGCACGTCGACTACCGGCTGCGCGCCACCGGCCGTCCGGCGCGGGTCTCCGTGGAGAGGGGGAGCAGGTGACCGTACGGTGCACCGACGACGAGCGCCGCGCCGACGTGGCCCGGCCCGGCAGCGCGTTCAACGGCATCGACTGGGTGGAGGTGGACCCCGCCGACCAGCGGCTGCTGCGGGTCGGCTTCCTGCACCCGCTGCCCGGTCAGACCGGCGGGGTGCCGTCCGGCGCGGCGCTGGCCGCCGGCAACGTGGTGGTCGAGGGTGGGGTCCGGATCACCGGCGTGCGGGTGGAGAGCGTCACCGCCGCCGCGGAGGTGCTCACCGTCCGGGTGGACCGGGCCGGGGACTTCTCCCCGTACACCCTGCGGTTGGTGCGCTCGGCGGTGGACGACCGGGTGCCGCCCGGCTTCGATCCCGTGCTCGCCGCCGCGGCCTTCTCCTTCAAGGCCAACTGCCCCAGCGACCTCGACCCGGCCCCGGCGCCCGCGCCCGGACCGGCGCCCCGGCCGGCCACGGCCCCGGCCGACTACCTGGCCAAGGACTACGCGGGCTTCCGGCGGCTGATGCTGGACCGGATCTCCGCCCTGCCCGGCTGGTCCGAGCGCAACCCGGCCGACCCGCTGATCACCGTGGTGGAGGCGCTGGCGCACGTCGCCGACCGGCTCTCCTACCGGCAGGACGCGGCCGGCACCGAGACCTACCTGGACACGGCCCGCAGCCGGATCTCGGTGCGCCGGCACGCCCGGCTGCTCGACTACGTGCTGCACGACGGCTGCGCGGCCCGGGCCTGGCTCAGCGTCCGGGTCGCCGCCGGCTCGGCCGTGGAGACCGGCGGCGTGCCGGCGGGCACCCCGGTGCTGGCCGCCGACCGGTCCACCCCCGCCGTGTCGCCGGCCGACGCCGCGACGCTGCTCGCCGCCGGCGCGACGGGTTTCGAGACGCTGACCGCCCTCGCCCCGCGGGCCAGCCGCAACGAGATCGCCCTGCACGTGTGGGGCGGCCGGGACTGCTGCCTGCCCGCCGGCTCGACCCGGGCCACCCTGGTCGACCAGCCGGCGACCGGACTGGCCCCCGGCGACCTGCTGTTGCTGGAGGAGGTCGTCTCCCCGGAGACCGGCCGGCGGGCGGACGCCGACCCGACCCACCGGCAGGTGGTCCGCCTGGTCTCCGTCCGCCCCGGCACCGACCCGGTCGAGGGGGTGACCGTGCTGGAGGTGGAGTGGGGCGCGGCCGACCGGCTGGCCTTCGGACTCACCGTCACGGCCTCGGTGGCCGGCTCGGGCACCGAACACGTGGTGACCTGCGCGGTCGCCCGGGCCAACGTGGTGGCGGTGCAGCACGCCATCGAAGTCCGCGGCCAGCTCCCGCCGGCCGCCGAGCACCGCTGGCGGCCGCTGCTCACCGGTGAGCCGGTGGCGGCCGCCGCGCCCTTCCCCCTGGACGCCCCGGCCAGCCAGGCGCTGGACCAGGACCCGCGGGCGGCGCTGCCGCTGATCCGGCTGGAGACCACCGAGGGCAGCTGGCGCCCGCGCCGGGACCTGCTCAACGCCGACCGGTTCGACCAGGGTTTCGTCCCCGAACGGGAGTCCGACGGCCGGGTCAGCCTCCGCTTCGGCGACGACGTGTCCGGCCGCCGCCCGCCGGCCGGCACCGTGTTCCAGGCGACGTGGTGGCGCGGTGGCGGCGCGGCCGGCAACCTCGGCCACGACGCGTTGACCACCCTGGTCACCGGCGCGGCCGGGATCCTCGCGGTGACCAACCCGCTGCCCGCCGTGGGCGGCACCGACCCGGAGGACATCGAGCACGCCCGGCAGCACGCCCCGGTGGCCTTCGCCACCCAGGAACGCGCGGTGACCACCGCCGACTGGGTGGCCGCGGCGCTGCGCCTGCCGGAGGTGGACAACGCCACCGCCCGGATCCGCTGGACCGGCTCCTGGTGGACGGTGTTCCTCACCCTCGACCTCGCCGGCGGTCAGCGGCTGGCCGACGAGCCGGGGCTGGCCCGCCGGCTGGCCGGCCGGCTCGACCGGTTCCGGGTGGCCGGGTACGACCTGCAACTGCGCGACCCGGTCGACCTGCCGGTGGAGCTGCGGCTGTGGGTGTGCGTCGCGCCCGGTGCGTTCCGCTCCGACGTCCGCCGCGCCCTGCTGGACGTCTTCGCCACCCGGGACCTGCCGGGTGGCGTCCGGGGCTTCTTCCATCCCGACCGGTTCACCTTCGGCACCCCGCTGTACGTCAGCCAGCTGCTCGCCGCGGCGGTCACCGTCCCCGGGGTGACCGACGTACGGGTCACCGAGCTGCACCCGGTCGGGGTGGCCCCCGGCGGCGAACTGGCCGCGCGGGTGCTCCGCGCCGGCGACACCGAGGTGATCCGCCTCGACAACGATCCCAGTGTGCCGGAGCACGGCATCCTGCACCTCGACCTGGTGGGTGGACTGTGACGACACGAGTGGGCCGCGGCCCCAACCCGCCCGGCCGCGACGGCCTGGACTACCGGCTCGGCCGGCAGGCCGACTTCGCCGCCGACATGCTCACCCGGCTCGGCTCCCGCCCGGAGCTGGCCGGCCTGACCACCCGGGAGGTCGACGACCCGGCGGTCGCCCTGCTGCACGCCTGGGCGACCACCCTGGACGTGCTCGCCTTCTACCAGGAACGGATCGCCGACGAGGGCTTCCTCGGCACCGCCACCGAACGCGGCTCGGTGCTCATGCTGGCCCGGGCCATCGGGTACGAGCTGCGCCCCGGCGTCGCCGCCACCACCTGGCTCTCCTTCACCGTCACCCCCACCCCGGGCGCGCCGGAGGGGGTGCCGATCCCGGCGGGCAGCCAGGCGCAGAGCGTCCCCGGCCCCGGCGAGCTGCCGCAGGTCTTCGAGACCGTCGAACCGCTGGTCGCCCGCCCCGAACTCAACGCGGTGGGGGTGCGGCTCACCGAGCCCCGGGCGCCCCGCCCCGGCGACGACCGGCTGGCCGTCGCGGGCGCCGACACCGTGCTCACCGCCGGCAGCGCGCTGCTGCTGGTGGGCCCGGACTGGTTCGACGTACGCCGGGTGCGGACCGCCACGGTGGTGCTGCCCGAGCCGGCGGCGCCCGGGGACGGCCGGGAGGTGGTGCCCGCCTACACGGTGGTGACCCTGGACCGGGCGGTGGAGGCCCGGGACGTCGGCAGCGAACTGCGCGGCACGGTGCCGGGGGTGCAGGTGCACCTGCTGGCGCAGCGGGCGGCGCTCTTCGGCCACCAGGCCCAGCCGTGGTCGGCGCTGCCCGTCGCGCTGCGGGTCGGCGAGCTGAACCCGGGCACCACAAACCAGGTGCTCGCCGGGGCGTACGCGAACCGCAAGGAGACCTGGGCGGACGCCGCGCTGCCCGCCGCGGAGCGGAACCTCTACCTGGACCAGTCGTACCCCAGCGTCCTCGCCGGATCGTGGCTGGTCTGCGAGACCGCCGGGACGCCGGTGCTGCGCCGGGTGAGCGCGGCCGCCGACATGCCGGTGGCCGACTTCGGCATCGCCGCCCGCACCACCCGGGTCACGGTCACCGGCGGCGACTCCAACGGTTTCACCCGACGGACCACCACCGTGCTCGGCGCGAGCCGGCAACTCGGCCTCGCCCCGCAGCCGGTCACCACCCCGCTGACCGGCACCTCGCAGCTGGAGCTGGCCCGCCCGGCGCCCGGCCTGGAACCCGGCCGCCGGGTGGTGCTCACCGGCGTCGACGCAGGCGGCACACCCGTGTCCGAGGTGGCCACCGTGCTGCGGACACCCGCGCCGACCAGGGTGGACCTGACCGCGACGATCACGAACAGCTACCGGCGCGACAGCGTCCAGGTGCTCGGCAACGTGGCGCAGGCCACGCACGGGGAGAGCCGGGCCGAGGTGCTCGGCGGCGGCGACGCCCGGCAGGCCTTCCAGCGCTTCACCCTCCGGCACGCGCCGCTGACCCACGTGCCCGCCGCCACCGCCAGCGGCTCCCGCACCACCCTGGCCGTGTGGGTGGACGGGGTGCGCTGGCAGGAGGTCCCGGCCCTGCTCGGTCAGGCCCCCACCGCCCGGGTGTACACCGTCCGGCGGGCCGACGACGGCATCGTCACGGTGACCTTCGGCGACGGGCGGACCGGCGCCCGGCTGCCCACCGGGCAGGACAACGTGGTCGCCACCTACCGCTCCGGGATCGGCCGGCTGGCCAACCTGGCGCCGGGGCGGCTGACCATCCCGCTGTCCCGCCCGCTGGGCCTGATGGAGGTCACCAACCCGGTGCCGGCCGCCGGCGCGGACGACCCGGAGGTGGTGGACCGGGCACGTCGCAACGCGCCGCTCGCCGTCCGTACCCTCGGCCGGGTCGTCTCCCTCGACGACCACGCCGACTTCGCCCGGGCGTTCGCCGGCGTCGGCAAGGCCCGCGCCGACCTGGTCTGGGACGGCGACCGGCAGGTCGTCCTGCTCACCGTGGCCGGGCCGGACGGCGCGGCGATCCCGGACGGCGCGCCGGTCCGCGCCGACCTGCTGCGCGCCCTCGACGCCGCCCGCCAGCCCGCCGTGCCGGTCCGGATCCTCGGCCACCACCGCCGCCGGGTGGCGGTGACCGCCCGGCTACTGGTGACGCCGGGTCGCCGGTTCGTCGCGGTCGCCGCCGCGGCCCGGGCGGCGCTGGTCGCCGGGCTGTCCTTCGACGCCCGGGACTACGCCCAGCCGGTCCGGGCCAGCGAGGTGCAGGCCCTGCTGCACCGGGTCCCCGGGGTGGCGGCCGTGGTGCTGGAGCTGCTGCACGACGCCGCCCTGCCGCCCACCCGGATGGACGTGATCACGGCCGCCCCGGCCCGCCGCGAGGGTGGCCTGCTGCTCCCCGCCGACCTGCTCACCGCCGACGCCGGTGACGTCACCCTGCTGGAGGCATCGTGAGGGCCGACGAGATCTGGGCGCTGCTGCCGGCCGCCCTGCGCAGCGAGGACGAGGCCGCCGGCGGGGTGCTGCGCGCGCTGGTCGAGGTGATGGCCGAGCAGGCCGCCCTGGTCGCCGCCGACATCGACCAGCTCACCGACGACTGGTTCGTGGAGACCTGCGCCGAGTGGGTGGTGCCCTACCTGGGCGAGCTGGTGGGCGCGGCCCGGCTGCACCCGCTGGGCGACGCGACCGCCTTCTCGGACCGGGCCCGGGTCGCCGACACCATCCGGTTCCGGCGGCGTAAGGGCACCGCCGCCGCGCTGGAGGAGCTGACCCGGGCCAACACCGGCTGGAGCACCGCCGCGGTCGAGTTCTTCGAACGGCTGGTGATCACCCAGCACGTCAACCATGTGAAGACCGCCCCGGCCACCGCCGCGATCCGCGACGCCGAACCCCTCGAACTGGTCGGCGGCCCGTTCGAGCGGGTCTGCCGCACCGTCGACGTCCGGTCGATGGACGCAGGTCGGGCTCGCCCCAACATCCCGCACATCGGCATGTACGTCTGGCCGCTGCCGTCGTACCGGCTGGACCGGGCGACCGCCGCGCCGGTGGCCGACCCGCCGGACGGCCGTTGGCGGATCGACCCGGTCGGGGTGGACCGGCAGCTCACCGGGCCGACCGTCACGGAACCCGACATCGACCACCGCGCCGACGAGGCCAACGTGCCCGGCCCGCTGCGCCGCCGGCCGCTCCGCGACGAACTGGCCGCCCTCGCCTCGGCCGCCCCGCCGGCCCCGGACGAGCGGCGCTGGTTCCGCGAGGACGACCCCTCATTCGTGGTGTGGATCCAGCCGACCGCCGGCGACGAGCTGCGCCCGGTACCCCTGGAGCAGCTGCGGATCTGCGACCTGGCCGGCTGGGAACAGCCCACCGGCAGCCTGGTCCGGGTGGACCCGGTGCGCGGCCGGGTCACCCTCGCCCCGGCCCGTCCGGCGCACCGCCTCGCCGTCTCCTGGTGGTACGCCTTCAGCGCGGACGTCGGCGCCGGCCCGTACCCCCGCCGGGGTGACCTCGGCGCGGCCGACGGCCCGGTGGACTGGCAGCTCGGGGTGAGCGCCACCGAGCCGCCCCGGGCGGGTGAGGTGGTCGCGTCGATCGGGGAGGCGGTCACCGCCTGGCACGACTGGCAGGCCGCCCACCCCGGCACGGCCGGGCGGATCGTGCTGCTGGACAGCCACCGGTACCCGGAGAACCTGACCGTCCAGATTGGGCAGGGCAGCCGGCTGACGATGCTGGCCGCGCAGTGGCCCCGCCCGCCGGACGGGCCCCGGCGGCAGGCCGACCTGGACCCGGTCGGCGTACGGCCCTGCCTGCTGGGCGGCCTGTCGGTCACCGGCCGGGGCGCCGGCGACCGCCCCGGCGAGCTGGTCGTCGACGGGCTGCTGGTGTCGGGTCCGGTGGCGGTCACCGCGCCGGCCGCCGGCGGGCCCGGTCTGGGCCGGGTCGAGCTGCGGCACTGCACCGTCGGGCCGGCGGCGACCGGGCTGACCGTGGCGGCCGGCAACGACCGGACGGCGGTGACCCTGCACCGGTGCGTCGCCGGCTCGATCGCCACCGGCGACGGCCCGCTGAGCGTGACGGACACCCTGGTGCACGGCGGGATCACCGCGCCGGACGCCGAGGTGGAGCTGGCCGGGGCGACCGTCCTCGGCTCGACCACCGCGCGGGTGCTCACCGCCACCGACTGCCTCTTCGACGGGGTGGTCACGGTGGCCCGCCGCCAGCAGGGCCACGTCCGGTTCAGCTGGCTGCGGCCCGGCTCGGTCACCCCGCGCCGCTACCGCTGCCAGCCGGACCTGGCCCAGCAGGCCCACCCGGGCGACCCCGACGTGGCCACCCGCGTCGGCCCGGCCTTCGCCAGCACCCACTACGGCGACGCCTCGTACGGCCGGCTGGCCGAGACCGCCGCCGCCGAGCTGCGCACCGGCGCGGAGTCCGGCGCCGAGATGGGGGCGTTCCGCCGCGCCCTGACCCCGCAACGTCTCAACAACCTCGCCCTGGCGTTGCAGGAGTACCTGCCGCTGGGGCGGGTCGCCGCTGCCCTGCCCGTCCTGCCGACCGGAGGAACCACACCATGAAGGGCGACATCAGCCGCTCCACCTTCGACCCGCGGCGGCACGCGACGAGCGTCCGCAAGCAGCAGGGCCGGGTGGATCTCGACGCCGACTGGAACGAGCAGCAGGACATCGAGGCGTACCTGCGGGCCACCGCACTGACCGACGTGGTCGGGCCGGCGGGCGCGCCGCTGGGGAACGGGGCGTTCGCGCTGGCCGGGGGCGCCGATCTGAAGCTGTCGGCCGGCCGGTACTACCTCGACGGGGTGCTCTGCGAGAACGAGGCCCAGGTCTCCGTCTTCGCCCAGCCCGACCTGCCCGCCGCCGGGCCGTTCGTCCGCAGGCTCGACGGCAGCTGGCTGGCCGCCGGCACCGCGGTTCCCGCCGGGGTGTACGTGGCCTGGTTGCAGGTCTTCGCGCAGCACCTGACCGCCATCGAGGAGCCGGCGCTGCGCGAGGTCGCCCTGGGCGGCCCGGACACCACCACCCGGCTGCGTACCGTCTGGCAGGTCCGGCTGCTCCAGGCGGGGCCGCCGAACACCCCGGTGGGCTGCGCCGACACCCCGCCCGGCTGGGCCGAGCTGACCGGCGTCTCGACCGGCACCCTGGCGGTCCGCGTGGACCCGACCGGGGCGTCCGGCGGCGACTGCGTGATCCCGACCGGGTCGCCCTACACGGGGCTGGACAACCAGTGCTACCGGGTGGAGATCCTCGGCGGCGGCGCACCGGGCGCCGCCAGCTACGTCTGGTCCCGGGACAACGGCTCCACCGTGGCGACCTGGGAGAGCATCGACGTCGACGTGCTGACCGTGAAGGTGCCCGGGCGGGACGGCAGCGCCGGCTTCGCCAACGGCTCCTGGGTGGAGCTGACCGACGACACCCGCGAGCAGAACGGGGTGCCGGGCACCCTGGTGCAGGTCGACCGGGTGGAGGGCGACCGGATCGTCATCCGCCCCGCCACCGCCACCGGCAGCCTGAACCGGGCCGACTTCCCGAAGCGGCCCCGGGTGCGCCGCTGGGACGGCCGGGGCGCCGTGCCGGCCGGCGGCGGCGAGCTGGACCTGGAGCTCGGCATCAAGATCCGCTTCGGCTCGGCGGGCAGCTACCGGACGGGTGACTTCTGGTCCTTCCCGGCCCGCGCGGCCGTGCACGACGTGGAGTGGCCGAAGGTCGGCACCACCCCGGTGGGCCTGACCCCGCACGGTCCGCGACGGGCGCACGGCCGCCTCGGGATCGTCGCGTACGACGGCAGCCAGTGGACGGTGCTGCGCGACTGCCGCCCGGTCTTCGCCCCGCTGACCGGCCAGCTCACCCTCAGCCTGCTCGGCGGGGACGGCCAGGAGGCGGTGCCCGTGCCGGCGAGCCCGGCGACCCTGGTGCCGCTCGGCCACGACCTGGTGGCCGGGGTGTCGATGGGCGCCCAGCCGGTGGCGAAGGCGCGGGTGCGGTTCACGGTCACCACCGGCGCGGGGAAGGTGACCTCCGGCGCCACCACGGGAACCACCGTCACCGTGGAGACGGGCAGCGACGGCCGGGCCCGCTGCTCCTGGCAGTTGGAATCGGCGACCGCGACGCAGGAGGTTACCGCCCAGCTCCTCGACGAGGCGGGTCAGCCCGCCCACCTGCCGGTCACCTTCACCGCCGGCCTGTCCCGCGCCGACCGGGTCTCGTACGACCCCACGGGCCGGCCGTCGCTGGCCGGCGCGACCACCGTGCAGGCCGCCATCAACCAGCTCGCCGCCGCCAGCACCGGAGGCTGGGCGACGCTGACCCTGCGGCCGGGCATCGACTGGGTGCAGGCCCTCAACACCCTGCCCGCCGGGGACGCGCTGATCTGCTTCGCCCCCGGCCTCTACACCAGCAACACCCCGGTCACCTTCACCGGCCGGGCCAACATCCGGCTGCTCGGCAGCGGCCCGGCCAGCCGGATCCGGGTGTCCGGCCAGGAGTACGCGCTGCTGTTCGCCAACTGCGGCACCGTCTCCGTCGCGCACCTGGCGGTGGAGACCCCCGGCCCGGCGTCCGCGGCCGGTCGGCTCGGCCCGGTCAGCGCGGTGAACTGCGCGGAGGTCACCGTCGAGCACTGCCAGCTCACCGGGGTGGCCGGGGCGTCCCCGCAGAGCACCTGCCTGACGGTGCGCAACGACCAGGGCACCCCGCCGGGGCGGGTGCGGGTGCTCGACTCGGACTTCCTCATCGGCCACGGCCAGCAGGGGGTGCTGCTGGTCAACCCGGACCACGCGATCGTCGCCCGGTGCCGCTTCTCCTGCCCGCCCCGGCCGGCCTCGCTCACCCTCGCCGAGATGCTCAAGGACGAGAAGTTCCGCAGCCAGCTGAGCACCCAACTGGTGGGCCGGCTCGCCCTGGACCGGGACGACCGGCTGGAGCGCGGTGACCACAACACCGTGATCCGGGTCGGGCCGTGGGGTGTGCGGATGAACTCCACCGTGCCGGAGAGCGAGTGGAAGACCCTGACCGTGCTCGACCCGCCGACGGCCGAGGACCTGCGCACCGACCAGAGCGCCGGGGCGTACCTGCTGCGGCTGGCGGACCTGGCGACCCAGGACCCGGGACGGCTGCCCTCGTACCAGCGGCAGCTCACCTCGCTGAAGGGACGGCTCGGCACGTCGGCGGGGCGGATCTTCGACACCGACGAGGGCCGCAAGACGTTGCGCGACTATCTGGTGGGGGAGGGGATCGACGTGCGGCGGGCCGACGACATCGCCCGGGACCGCCGCGAGGTCGCCCTTCCGGTGCCGGGGGCCAGCCTGCGCTTCGACTCGGCGTTGACCCAGGGCGCCTGGGAGGCCGCGGTGGCCGCCTCACCGCCGTCCCGCCCGACGCAGACCCCGTCGGCCGCCGCGAAGCACCTGCGCAGCGTCGCCGACCGGATCCTGCTGGAGCCGGCCTTCGGCGACCGGTACGCCGGCGCGTACCGGCAGGAGCTGGCCGCCGCGTCGGAGACGTCGGTCGGGGCGTGCGGGGTGGTGATCGGCGGTGGGACGGCCGTGGGTGACGTCGAGGTCTCCGACTGCCGCTTCGACCAGGTCGCCGAGGGCGTCCACATCGGGGTGTCGTACCACAAGGGACCACCGATCCAGGGGCGCACCATCCGGGTCACCGGCAACGACATCCACCTCTACAAGGCCTGGTGGCGTCCGGAGAGCACGATCCGCGGCATCAAGATCGGCAGCATGCGGCACGTCTTCGTCTCCGACAACCGGATCTCGGTCGCCGCGGGCACGGGCCTGGGCATCTGGGCGTTCGCGGCGGGCGGACCGATCATGGCGATCCGCGACAACCTCGTGCAGAACTGCAACCCCGGGATCAAGTGCAACCCGTCGTGGTCCGGTGCGCCGGCGAAGCGCCGGTGGTCGGTGACCGACAACGTGTCGACGGACGGGCCGATCGGGGTCGGTGGCGGTGCCGTCGACGCGGGGAACGTGAGCTGAGGTGTCGTATCCGTGACTGCGCGGTCACCGGCGTCCGGCCTACGCTGCTCGTGACTGCCACTTAGCACGGTTGCGGACTTCAGATGTCGTCTAGGGGTTCAAATCCTCTGGTAGTCACCAACGGCAAGGCGGGTCCTCACGGGCCCGCCTTGTCCCGTCGGGCGGCCCCGCCCACCGGCGCGGTCCGACGTGGTGGCGCGACCGTCCGGCCGCGCCACCACCACCGGTCAGCGCCTCAGCAGCGCGAAGACTCCCCAGCCCAGGTGCTCCCGCCGGTGGCGGACGTGCCGGACGGGGTCGTCGGTCAGCTCCGCCCGAAGCTCCCCGGCGAGCTCGTCGTCGGGGTTGGCGTCCAACCAGCGCCGCAGGTTGAGCCAGTGCGCGGCGGCGTACCGGTCCCAGCTCCCCTGGTCGGCGAGGACCATCTCCACCAGGTCCCAGCCGCAGTCCTGGAAGAGCCGGACCAGGCCGGGCAGGTCGTGGAAGTCGTCCTTCGCCTCGGCGTGGCAGGCCCGGACGGTCTCCTCGTCGGGGGGGTCCTGCCGCCAGTACGGCTCCCCGATCAGCAGCATCCCGCCGGGGCGCAGGCCGCGCTCCAGGATGTCGATGGTGCCGGGGACACCCCCACCGATCCAGGTGGCGCCGACGCAGGCGGCCACGTCGACCGGCTCGTCGGGTACGTACGCGGCGGCGTCGCCGTGCACGAAGCGGACCCGGTCGGCCACCCCCAGTTCCGTCGCCCGGTCCCGGGCGGCGGCGGTGTTGACGGTGCCGATGTCGACCCCGGTGCCCTGGATGCCGTGGTCCCGGGCCCAGGTGCAGAGCATTTCGCCCTTGCCGCTGCACAGGTCGAGCAGCGACGTGCCGGGGCGCAGCTTGATCGCCCGCCCGAGGGTGGCCAGCTTCCCCTCGTCGAACGGGTTGAGGATGCGAAGGTCACCTTCGCGGATGACGTGATTACGTGCCAGATCCATGTCGTTGTGTCCTGACGTCCGAAGGGTGGGTGTGGTTGGTCGCGGTTCCCACACGGACAGCGGGCACGAATAACACCTACTTAAGGACGTCGGATCGGAGCCGTCACGCTATGCGCGGCTCGCGGACGGTGGCAACCGGAATTCCACCGCCGTCCGGTTGGTCGTCGACCACAGCCGCGAGGCCGTCACCGACTTTGGGCGCTCAGCTGCTCGGCACCACCTCGGGCCGGTGCGCGGCCGCCGGGACGTACGGCTCGGGGGCGGGCCGCGGGGCCGGGATCTGCGCGACGGGCTCCTTCGACGTCTCCTCGACCGACGGCTCCGCCCCCGGCCGGGCGGTCAGCATCGGATACTCGGCGGTCTCCCCGCCGCCGGCGGCGGCCGCCATCACGGCCGCGGCGGCCAGGTCCGCCACCCGCTTCGCCTCCCGCTGTACCCGGGCCCGGACGTCCTTGGCGTGCCGCTCCACCGACTCCGCCGCCTGCCGCGCCTCGTCCAGCCGCTTCGTCTCGGCCGTCAGGCTCCGGCGGACCTCCTCGAGGCGCCGCTGCGCCTGCATCAGCTCGCGCTCGGCGGTGTCCCCCTCCTGCTGGATGTCGGCGAGCTGCTCGCGCGCGGTCTCCAGTTCCCCGGTGACCTCGGCCAGCGCCTGCTGCCGCTCGGCGATTTCCCGCTGCGCCGTGGTCAGTTGCTCGTGGTGCCCGGCTACCTGCTCGTCGGCGCGCTGGCGAACCTCGGTGGCGTACTGCTGGGCCTCGGCGATCAGCGCCGCGATCTGCTGCTCCGCCGCGCTGTGCTGGTTGGTCAGCTCCTGCTCGGCGGCGGCCCGGTGCTCGGCCAGCTCCTGCTCGGCGGCGGCCCGCCGCTCGGCCAGCTCCTTCTCCATGTTCGCCTGCCACTGCGCCAGCTCCTGCTGGCTCTGCGTGCGGGCGGCCTGGATCTCCTGCTGGATCTGGGTGCGGGCGGCCTTGGTCAGCGCCTCGGACGCGGCCCGGGTCTGGGTGATCTGCTTGGCGGTCTGCTCGCTGATCCGCTTCGCCTCCTGCTGGGCGCGCTCGTGCGCGGCCTCGCCGTCGGCCCGCAGCTTCTCGGCCCGCTCGCGGATCTCGGTCAGCTCCGCCTCCACCGCGGCCCGCCGCTCCTCGTACGCCTGCTCCTGCTCGGCGTTGCGCGCGGCCAGCTCCTCGTCCAGGTCGCGCAGGGACTGCGCGGTCCGGTCCCGCGCCTCCACCAGCGCCTTCTCCGCCTCGGCCTGCAACGCGTTGGCCCGCTGGGTCGCGGCGTCGGTGATGGCTCCGGCCTGCTTCTCGGCCAGCGCCAGGATCTGGTCGACCATCGGGCCGAGGTCGCGGAACGAGGCCCGGTCCACCTGCGCCGGACGCTGCCGCAGCTCGGTCAGCTCGCCCTGCAACCGCTGGATGTGGGTGGTCAGGCCGTGGACCCGGCTGGTGGCCTGGTCGCGGTCGGCGGTGACGGTGGCCAGCTGTGCGTCGAGCTGTTCGACGTACCGGTCCACCTGCCGCTTGTCGTAGCCGCGCAGCGCGAGCTCGAAGCTCGGCCGCGAGGTCGCGTCGTCGCGCGGGGCGAACGGCTCCTCGCCGGTGGACATAGCCATCCTCCGTACTCCTCGGCCGACGCTGCGCGGCGGGGCCGCGACGCGGGGCGTGATGGGGCGTCAGGTTACCGCCGACCGGGCCCTTCGGTCACCGGGCCCTGCGGAATCATCCAGTCGACGGTCACCTTCGAAAGAGCAGTCTGGCGGTCATACCCGTCGTGCGGAAGGAGGTGGAGAGAACCATCGGATGGCCGACTCGGCAGCGGCCTCCGCTTCCACGAGACCGGCGGCTACGCCGTCGTGGTCATGACCCGCCGGCGCCGTCGTGGTGGGCGTCCGTCGCGGGTGGCGGGTGGAGCCGCCACCACGAACCTCCGGGGTACGCCAGTTCGCCGCTGGCACAGCCCTGTGCTTGGACCGGGCTGGCGATATCACCGGTGTGGGCTCGGCCAGTTCACCCTGGGTGCCGAGGCGATTACCTCCGCAGGTATGCGTGAAGTGCTGACGGTGCGCCTTTGACCTGGGGCTTTGCGCAACCTACTGGAGCGTCGACGGTCGCGGGTGGACGATGTGACGCGGGACGCTCCCGCCGAATTTGACGATCAACTCGGCGGCCGCGTAACTTTCTCTCTGTCAGCGCGGAACGGACGCAACGGGCGAAAGCCCGGGAGGCCGGGGCGGGGCAAAGGCTTCCGATACCGAGAGGTTCTCCTTCTCGGCGTGCGGAACCGGGCGGTGCCCCGGAGCGGTCCACGGGCCGATTTGGTGAGGCGGAACCGACCGGGTAGGCTGACGGACCGGCAGGGAAACGGGCGCGGTAAGCGGTCGTCCTGCGGAAGGATAATCCACAAGGCACCCGATGGAAGTCGGCGAAATTGTGGTGCCCGGAATTGGTTTGAAGCGGGTCGGATCGCGACAGAGCGGTTTGACACGGGGAAAATCGCCGGGTAACGTA
>NZ_JBAKHO010000065.1:0-28360 GCF_036902735.1 Micromonospora lacuserhaii
CTCGCCCCGGTCGCCGCGCCCGCGCTGCCCGCGCCGCGCCGCCGCCGCGCCGCCGTCCGCGCCGAGTTCGGGGTGGCGCCGCACCAGCCGCTGATCCTCTCGGTCGGCCGGCTGCACCCGCAGAAGCGGTACGACGTGCTGATCGACGCCGCCGCGCGGTGGCGTGGCCGGACCCCGCCGCCCGTCGTGGTCATCGCCGGCAGCGGCCCCGCGTACCTGCCGCTGGCCGCCCGGATCTCCACCGCCCGCGCGCCGGTGACCCTGCTCGGGCACCGCACCGACGTGGCGGACCTGCTCGCCGGCGCCGACCTGGCCGTGGTCACCAGCGACTGGGAGGCCCGGCAGCTCTTCGCCCAGGAGGCGCTGCACGCCGGAGTGCCCCTGGTGGCCACCGCGGTCGGCGGCCTGCCCGAGCTGGTCGGCGACGCGGCGGTGCTGGTGCCGGCCGGCGACGTCGACGCGGTCGACGCGGCGGTGCGGTCGTTGCTCGACGACGAGAGCCTCCGCGCCGACCTGGCCCGCCGGGGCGCCGCCCGCGCCGCCACCTGGCCCGCCGAGGAGGACACCGTCACCGCCCTGCTGGCCCTCTACGCCGAGCTGGCCCCGGACGCCGCCGGACCGGCCGGCGCCGACACCCCGTCGACGGGGCGCCGGTGATGCTGCGCCGACTCACCCCGGTCCTGCTCACCCTGCTCGTGGTGGTGCTCGGCGTGACCGCGCTGGCGGCCCGGCCGCAGACCGGCGCGCCCCGACACACCGCCGACTTCGTGGTGGTGGCCGGCGTCGCCGGGCTGCGCTGGGACGACGTGGACCCGCAGACCACCCCGACGCTGTGGCGGATGGCCGAGCGAGGGTCGATCGGGTCGCTGTCCACCCGCTCCGCGCACCGGCCCACCTGCCCGGTGGACGGCTGGCTCACCCTGGGGGCGGGCAGCTACGCCGCCTGGAACGGCAGTCGCCAGCAGGGCGGCTGTCCGCCGGTCGGGGTGACCGTGGAGCAGCCCGACGGCATCGGCGCGAACCTGCCGGACCAGGAGGGCGTGGTCCGCTACAACGCCGACCGGCTGCCCTGGGGCGCGGTGCCCGGCTCGCTGGCGGAGTCGGTGCGCTGCTCGGTGGCGGTCGGCCCCGGCGCCGCGGTCGCCGCCGCCCGCCCCTTCGGCCGCGTCGACCGGTACGCCCCGGCGCTGCCCGCCGACCCGGCCGGGCTGCTCGGCTCCTGCGTGCTGAGCATCGTCGACCTCGGCACCGTCACCGGTACGGACCCGGTGGCCCGCCGGGCGGACGCCCGCCGCGCCGACCAGGCGCTGGCCCGGGTGCTCGCCGCCCGGCCGGCCCGCTCGCTGGTCCTGGTCGCCGGGGTGTCCGACACCGCCGAGCCGGCCCGGCTGCACGTGGCCGTCGCCGACGGGCCGGGCTGGGAGCACGGCTGGCTCACCTCGGCGAGCACCGGCCGGGAGGGGTACCTGCAGCTGGCCGATCTCGCCCCGACCGCGCTCGCCGCGCTCGGCCGGCCGATCCCGGAACGGCTCTTCCTCGGCCGCCCGGCGGTCCGGATCGAGGACCGCCCGGACGACCTCGCCGCCGCCATCGCCGCCCCGGCCGACGCCGACCGCGAGGCGGGTGCCCAGCGCACCGTCGCCGGGTGGTTCTTCGCCCTGCTCGCCGGGGCGCAGGTGGCGCTCGCGGTGGCCGTGCTGCCGCTGCTGCGCCGCGCCCGCCGGCTCGCCGGCCCGCACAGCCCGCCGCCGGTCTCCCGGCGGATCGTGGCGGTCGTGGAGCTGCTGCTGGTGGCCGCCGCGCTGGCCGTCCCCGCCGCCCTGCTCGCCGACGCGGTGCCCTGGTGGCGCGGTGACCATGCCGGCTGGTGGTTCGCGCTGGTCACCGTGGCCCTGATCGGGGCGGCGACCGCCCTGGTCCGGTTCGCCCCCGGGCACGACCGCACCCTCGGCCCGCTCGGCGTGGTGGCCGGCCTGGCCACCCTGGTGGTCGGCGCGGACGTGGTCAGCGGGGCCCGGTTGCAGCTCAACGGCGTGGTCGGCTACTCGGCGCTGGAGGGCGGTCGCTTCTCCGGTCTGGGCACCGTGGGCCTCGGGGTCTTCCTGGCCGGGTCACTGCTCTGCGCCGGCTGGCTGGCGCAGCGGGTCCGCCGGGGCTGGCGGCCGATGGTGGTCGTCGCGGTCGGCGGCGCGGCCGTGGTGGTGGTGGGCAGCCCGTACCTGGGGTCGGACCCGGTCGGCGCGGTGGCGCTCACCGCCGGGGTGGCGGTCGCCGCGGCGATCAGCACCGGCGGCTGGCTCACCGTCAGCCGGCTGGTCTGGGCGGCGATGGCCGGGCTGGCGCTGACCATCGGCGTCGCCGTGGTGGACCTGCGTCGCCCCGCCGACGAGCGCGGCGCCCTGGGCCGGCTCCTGGCCGCCCTCGCCGACGGCACCGGCGGGCTCACCGTGCACCGCTCCAGTACGGCGAACTTCGAGACCCTGGTGAACAGCCCGCTGACCCTGCTGGCCGTCGTGGGGGCGCTGCTGGTCTGGTTCGCCCTGCTCCAGCCCTGGGGCGGGCTGCTGCGGCTGTTCGGCATCTACCCGGCGGTCCGGGCGGCGATGGCCGGCACCGCCGTGGCCGCGGTGATCGGCGGGCTGCTGGGTGGCTCCGCGCTGGACGTGGCCGGGGCGGCGGGTGCGCTGGTGGTGCCGATGGCCGCGCTGGCCTCGCTGCGGGTGCTCGACCATTCCACCGACCGGACCCAGCCCGTCCCCGCGCGGCCGGGCGGTGCGTCGGCCGGTGACGCGCCGGACGGCGGCCCGGCCGGGGGCGAGCGGGGCGACGGCGGGTCCGCCGGCTCCGGGCGTACCCCCGAGGGTGGTCAGGCCGACGCCGACGCGACCGGGACCGGCGACGCGCCGGGGGCGGACGGACGGCCGGGGGAGGGCGAACGCCGCCCCGGCGCGGTGGCGGTGCCCGCCGCCCGCGTCCCCGGCGACGGCGCCGGGGCATCGACCGAGGTGACGGCGACCTGACCGGCCGGCCGCCTCCGGGCACGTCACCCCGGGTGCGACGCCGGACCGGGGTCGGGAAGGTGTTACCGTGGAATCCCGTGGATCGCGTGATCACTTTGCTGATCGGCACGGCGGTTCGCTTGACCGCTACGGACGACACGGGAGCAGGCCTTGGCCCCTTCAGCACGCACGACCCGGCACATCTTCGTCACCGGGGGCGTCGCCTCCTCGCTCGGTAAGGGCCTCACCGCCTCCAGCCTCGGCAACCTGCTGAGCGCGCGCGGCTTGCGCGTGGTGATGCAGAAGCTCGACCCGTACCTCAACGTCGACCCCGGGACGATGAACCCGTTCCAGCACGGCGAGGTCTTCGTCACCGAGGACGGCGCCGAGACCGACCTCGACGTCGGCCACTACGAGCGGTTCCTCGACCGGGCGCTCTCCGGCAAGGCCAACGTCACCACCGGCCAGATCTACTCGGACGTGATCGCCAAGGAGCGGCGCGGCGAGTACCTGGGCGACACCGTCCAGGTGATCCCGCACATCACCAACGAGATCAAGTCCCGGATTGTCGGCATGGCCGACCCGGACGCCGACGGCCAGGTGCCGGACGTGGTGATCACCGAGGTGGGCGGCACCGTCGGCGACATCGAGTCGCTGCCGTTCCTGGAGGCGATCCGCCAGGTCCGTCACGACCTCGGCCGGGACAACTGCTTCTACCTGCACGTCTCGCTGGTGCCGTACCTGGCGCCGTCGGGCGAGCTGAAGACGAAGCCGACCCAGCACTCGGTGGCGCAGTTGCGCAACATCGGCATCCAGCCCGACGCGATCGTGCTGCGCTGCGACCGGGAGATCCCGGAGAAGCTCAAGGAGAAGCTCTCCCTCTACTGCGACGTGGACCGCGAGGCGGTCGTCGCCGCCCCGGACGCGCCGAGCATCTACGACATCCCGAAGGTGCTGCACCGTGAGGGGCTCGACGCGTACGTGGTGCGCCGGCTCGGGCTCTCCTTCCGGGACGTGGACTGGACCAGCTGGGACGACCTGCTGGACCGGGTGCACCAGCCGCACCACACGGTCACCGTCGCGGTGGTCGGCAAGTACGTCGACCTGCCCGACGCGTACCTGTCGGTCAGCGAGGCGATCCGGGCCGCCGGCTTCGGCCACCGGGCCCGGGTGCAGCTGCGCTGGGTGCCCAGCGACGACTGCGTCACCCCGGCCGGCGCGGCGGCCGCCCTGGCCGGCGTGGACGGCATCCTCATCCCGGGCGGCTTCGGCGTGCGCGGCATCGAGGGCAAGATCGGCACCGCCCGCTACGCCCGGGAGAACGGCATCCCGCTGCTCGGCCTCTGCCTCGGCCTGCAGTGCATGACCATCGAGGTGGCCCGCCACCTCGCCGGCCTCGACGGGGCGAACTCGCTGGAGTTCGACGAGGAGGCGAAGCACCCGGTCATCGCCACCATGGCCGACCAGGAGGACATCGTCGCCGGCAAGGGCGACCTGGGCGGCACCATGCGGCTCGGGGCGTACCCGGCGAAGCTGACCGAGGGCTCGATCGTCGCCGAGGCGTACGGCAGCACCGAGATCAGCGAGCGGCACCGGCACCGGTACGAGGTGAACAACGCCTACCGTGACCAGCTCACCAAGGCCGGCCTGCACTTCTCCGGCACCTCGCCGGACGGCCGGCTGGTCGAGTTCATCGAGCTGGACCGGGACCTGCACCCGTTCTTCGTGGCCACCCAGGCGCACCCGGAGCTGAAGAGCCGCCCGACCCGGCCGCACCCGCTCTTCGCGGCGTTCGTCAAGGCGACCGTGGCGTACTCGGAAGCCGACCAGCTGCCGGTGGACATCGACGCGGTGGCCGACGCCCCCGCGGCGGATCGGGCCGCCCACAACGGCGCCGGAGCGAAGGCGTCCTCGGCCTCATGAGCGCCGTCGAGCACCGCTACGAGCTGCGCGGGCGTACCGAGCGGTATCGCGGCAAGATCTTCGACGTGGTCACCGACGAGGTGACCATGCCGGGTGGCGGCACCGCGCAGCGCGACTACGTCCGGCACGTCGGGGCGGTCGCCGTGGTGGCGCTCGACGACGCCGGCCAGGTGGTGCTGCTGCGGCAGTACCGGCAGCCGGTCGGCCGGCACCTGTGGGAGCTGCCCGCCGGGCTGACGGACGTCGACGGCGAGGACCTGGCGGCGGCCGCCGCGCGGGAGCTCGCCGAGGAGGCCGACCTGGCCGCCGGCACCCTGGACCTGCTGGTCGACGTGCACACCTCGCCGGGCTTCTCCAACGAGGTGGTGCGGGTCTTCCTCGCCCGTGACCTGGCCGACGTCCCCGCCGACGAGCGGCACGAGCGCCGCGAGGAGGAGGCGGACATCCAACTCGTCCGGCTCGACCTTGACGAGGCGGTCGGCATGGTGCTCGCGGGCGAGATCACCAACGGTCCGTGCGTGGCCGGGCTGCTGGCCGCGGCCCGCGCCCGCGACACCGGCTGGTCGGTGCTGCGCCGGGCCGACGCCCCGCTGCCCCACTGACCCCGGGTACGCCCCGAAGGGCCGCACGGCACGTCTGTGCGGCCCTTCCGCGTCGTGTCCTGGGGTTTCCGGCGGGCGGCGGCCCCGACGTGGTGCGACGATGGGGCCGGACCGTCGAGTGGAGGCGCCGGCCCGACGCCTGACAGACCGTCAGGCGGATCGGGCACCGGATGTCACTGTGCTGGCTCCCGGAGGGTGGCCGCGCGCCTAGACTGCCGCCGGCGGGACCGGTGGACCGCGCCGGCAATGGGGCCGACGCGCACCGCGCAGTCGGGGGTGAGCTGCCCCGAGAGAGGTGTCTGCATCGTGAAGGTCGGAATCCCACGCGAGGTCAAGAACCACGAGTACCGCGTGGCGATCACGCCGGCGGGCGTCAACGAGTTCACCCGCCACGGTCACGAGGTCTTCGTCGAGTCCGGCGCCGGTGAGGGGTCGAGCATCACCGACGACGAGTTCGCCGCCGCCGGCGCCAAGATCCTGGCCACCGCCGACGAGGTGTGGGACACCGCCGAGCTGGTGCTCAAGGTCAAGGAGCCGATCGCCGAGGAGTACCACCGGATGCGCGAGGGGCAGGTGCTCTTCACCTACCTGCACCTGGCCGCGTCGAAGGAGTGCACCGACGCGCTGATCGACCGGAAGGTCACCGGCATCGCGTACGAGACCGTCGAGCTGCCGGACCGGTCGCTGCCGCTGCTCGCCCCGATGTCCGAGGTGGCCGGCCGGCTCGCCCCGCAGGTGGGCGCGTTCTACATGATGCGCACCGGCGGCGGGCGGGGCGTGCTGCCCGGCGGCGTCTCCGGCGTGTACGCGGCCAAGACCGTGGTCATCGGCGCCGGTGTCTCCGGCCTGAACGCCGCCGCCATCGCGCTGGGCCTGCAGTCCGAGGTGCTGCTGCTGGACAAGAACGTCGCCCGGCTGCGTCAGGCCGACGCCATCTACCGGGGCCACCTGCAGACCGTCGCCTCCAACGCGTACGAGATCGAGCGGGCCGTGGTCGACGCGGACCTCGTCATCGGCGCGGTGCTGGTCCCCGGCGCGAAGGCCCCGAAGCTGATCTCCAACGAGCTGGTCTCCCGGATGAAGCCGGGCAGCGTGCTCGTCGACATCGCCATCGACCAGGGCGGCTGCTTCGAGGACTCGCGTCCCACCACGCACGCCGACCCGGTCTACAAGGTGCACGAGTCGATCTTCTACTGCGTGGCGAACATGCCGGGCGCGGTGCCGAACACCAGCACCTACGCGCTGACCAACGTCACCCTGCCGTACGCGCTGGAGCTGGCCAACCAGGGCTGGCGCGAGGCGCTGCGCCGCGACCCGGCGCTGGCCCTGGGCCTGAACACCCACGACGGGCGGGTCACCTACGGCCCGGTCGCCGAGGCGCACGGCATGGAGACGCTGCCGCTGTCGGACGTCCTGGCCTCCAGGGGCGACGCCTGACCGCAGCACCGGACCTCGGGGCCGGTGCGGGCCCACAGCCCGCGCCGGCCCTGCGCCGTGCCGTCCGCGGCTACCTCGACCACCTCACCGTCGAGCGGGGCCTGTCGGCGAACACCCTCTCGTCGTACCGCCGGGACCTGGAGCGGTACCTGACCACCCTGGCCTCGGCGGGCGTCGCCGACCTGGCCGCCGTCGGCCCCGGCGTGGTCGAGTCGCACCTGGCCCGGCTGCGCGCCGGCGATCCCGACCACCCGCCGCTGGCGGTCTCCTCGGCCGCCCGGGCCGCCTCCGCGGTGCGCGGGCTGCACCGCTTCGCGCTGCGCGAGGGCCTGGCCGGCGCCGACCCGAGCCGGGACGTGCACCCGCCCACCCCGCCGCGCCGGCTGCCCCGGGCCCTGCCGGTCGAGGACGTGGTCCGGCTGCTGGAGACCGCCGGCCCGGTCACCGCCACCGGCGACGGGGCGGCGCTCGCGCTGCGCGACCGGGCGTTGCTGGAGTTCCTGTACGGCACCGGCGCGCGCATCTCCGAGGCGGTCGGCGCCGCCATCGACGACCTGGACGTCACCGAGGGCACCGCCCTGCTGCGCGGCAAGGGCGGCCGGACCCGACTCGTGCCGATCGGCGGGTACGCCGTCGAGGCGCTGCGGGCCTGGCTGGTGCGCGCCCGCCCCGGCCTGGTCGCCGCCGGCCGGGGCACCCCGGCGGTCTTCGTCAACGCCCGCGGCGGCACGCTGACCCGGCAGGGCGCGTGGACCATCCTGCGCCGCGCCGCCGAGCGGGCCGGGCTGCCCGTGGACGGGCCGAGCGCGGTCTCCCCGCACACGCTGCGCCACTCGTACGCCACCCACCTGCTCGACGGCGGCGCCGACGTGCGGGTGGTGCAGGAACTGCTCGGCCACGCCTCGGTGACCACCACCCAGGTGTACACACTGGTCACCGTGGAACGGCTGCGCGAGGTGTACGCGACCGCCCACCCGCGCGCCCGCGGCTGATCCGTCCCATCGCCGGCGGACCGGCCGGGACGGCCGACACGCCGGACCGGTACTGAACGCGCTGCTGGTCGGTGGCGTAGAGTCGGCTTCGGCGCGGACCTCCTGGGGCGACATCCGGGGTGCGCAGCGGCGCCGCGAAGGGTCGGAAGGCTCCGACGCCGGGTGGTCGTCGGGAGGGGGCAACGAGGACATGGCTGGCAACGGTGATCGTGCCGACGCCTGGACGTCGGAGCTCCGCGAGCAGCAGGCGTCGCTCGGCGCGGACCTGGGTCCGGCGGACCCGGCCGCGTACACGATGCGCAAGCCCATTCCGGAGCCGATGCCGACCGACCGGCACGGGCCGGCGCGGATCATCGCGATGGCCAACCAGAAGGGTGGCGTGGGTAAGACCACCACCACCATCAACCTGGGTGCCGCGCTCGCCGAGTACGGCCGCAAGGTGCTGCTGGTCGACTTCGACCCGCAGGGCGCGCTCTCGGTGGGGCTGGGGGTGAACCCGCACAACCTCGACCTGTCGGTCTACAACCTGCTGATGCAGGACGACGTCACCGCCGAGGACGTCCTGATCAAGACCGACGTGGCCGGGCTGCACATCCTGCCGGCCAACATCGACCTCTCCGCGGCCGAGATCCAGCTGGTCAACGAGGTCGCCCGGGAGATGGCCCTGGCCCGGGTGCTGCGCAACGTACGCAAGGAATACGACTACATCCTGATCGACTGCCAGCCCTCGCTGGGCCTGCTGGCGATCAACGCGCTCACCGTGGCGCACGGCGTGCTCATCCCGCTGGAGTGCGAGTTCTTCAGCCTCCGGGGCGTGGCGCTGCTGCTGGACACCATCGACAAGGTCCGCGAGCGGCTCAACTTCGACCTGGAGCTCGAGGGCATCCTCGCCACCATGTACGACAGTCGCACCACGCACTGCCGGCAGGTGCTCCAGCGGGTGGTCGAGGCGTTCGGCGACAAGGTCTACCAGACGGTGATCACCAAGACGGTGAAGTTCCCGGAGTCCACCGTGGCCGGTGCCCCGATCACCACGCTCGACCCGGCCTCCTCGGGGGCCCGCAACTACCGGCAGCTGGCCCGTGAGGTGATCGCCGCCCAGGCCGACCGGTAGGCCGGCGTGCACCTTCGCGTCGCCGGGCCCGGAGCGTGGACTACGGTCTTCCGGTGACCGCGCCTCCGTTGGACCCGCCGACGACCCCGGAGCAGCCCGCCGTGGTGGCCGCCGAGGTCGCCGCCGAGGTGGCGACGGATCCGGGCGGCGTGCCGCAGGCCGACGAGAGCACCGGGTTCACCGTCCGGTTGGCGAACTTCACCGGCCCGTTCGACCTGCTGCTGCAACTGATCAGCAAGCACAAGCTGGACGTCACCGAGGTGGCGCTGCACCAGGTCACCGACGAGTTCATCGCCTACATCCGGGCGATGGGCGACCAGTGGGACCTCGACGAGACCAGCGAGTTCCTGCTCATCGCGGCCACCCTGCTCGATTTGAAGGCGGCCCGGCTGCTGCCCTCGGCCGAGGTGGAGGACGAGGAGGACCTCGCCCTGCTGGAGGCGCGGGACCTGCTCTTCGCCCGGCTGCTGCAGTACAAGGCGTACAAGGAGGCGGCGGCGCACATCGCCGAGCTGGAGTCGGTCGGCGGCCGGCGGTACCCGCGCGCGGTCACCCTGGAACCCCGCTACGCCGAGGCGCTGCCCGACCTGGTGCTCGGCATCGGCCCGGAGCGGCTGCTCAAGCTCGCCATCAAAGCGATGACCCCGAAGCCGGTGCCCGAGGTCTCCATCGCCCACGTGCACATGGTGCGGGTCAGCGTCCGGGAGCACGCCGCGATCCTCTCCGAGCGGCTGCGCCGCGCCGGCATCGCCACGTTCTCGCTGCTCTGCGCCGACTGCGAGATCACCCTGGAGGTGGTCGCCCGGTTCCTGGCGCTGCTGGAGCTGTACCGGGAGGGGCTGGTCGCGTTCGTCCAGGAACAGGCCCTGGAGGAGCTGACCGTCCGCTGGACCGGGCCCGCCGAGGGCGGCGCCGACCTGCACATCGACGAGTACGCCGGCGCCGCCGAGGCGACCGGTGCCGAACCGGCCGCGAGCGGGCCGGGCGACCCGCCGGCACGCCTGCGGCCCGGGGCCGGCACGGTGGCCGGGGACGGAACGGGTGACCTGGGCGACAACGGTGACCCGGGCGGGAACGACGAGGAGCAGCGGGATGAGTGACAAGGAGCGCCGGGACTCGCTGGCGGATCAGGCCGCCGCCTGGACCCCGCCTTGGGAGCGCCACACCCTGCCGAAGAAGCCCGCCCCCGACCCCGCCGCCCCTGCCGAGCGGACTGAGCCCGAGATCTTGGACAGTTACCGGTCGCCAGGAACGGAAACCGTCCAAGATCTCGCCGCTGACATCGCCGTACCGGTGCCGCCCGCCGGGCCACCGGTGGACGCCGCGCCTTCCGGCGAACCGGTGGAACCGACCGACGTCGACGCGGGCGTTACCGGTGCCGAGCCGGCCGGCGCCGGCCCGGACGCCGCCGGGCTGCCCGGCGCCGACCTCGACGGTGCGGGGTCGGCCGCGGACCTGCAGGCGGCGGGCGTACCGAGGAAGCAGCCCGCACCCCGGCGGCGGGCGACGCCCGCGCCGGAGCCGGCCCCGGAGCTGGACGACGCGGAGCTGCGCGGCGCCCTGGAGGCGATCCTGCTGGTGGTGGACGAGCCGGTCAGCGAACTGGTCCTGGCCCAGGTGCTGGAGCAGCGGCCGGAGCGGATCGGGCCGGTGCTCGACGACATCGCCGCCGGCTACACGGCCGCCGGGCACGGTTTCGAGCTGCGCCGGGCCGCCGGTGGCTGGCGTCTCTACACCCGCCCGGAATACGCGACCTACGTCGAACGGTTCGTATTGGACGGGCAGTCCGTACGACTGACCCAGGCCGCGCTGGAGACCCTCGCGGTGATCGCCTACAAGCAGCCGGTGACCCGTTCGCGGATCTCGGCCATCCGGGGTGTGAACTGTGACGGGGTCATCCGTACCCTGGTCTCCCGCGGGTTGGTCGAGGAGTGCGGCACCGAACCGGACAGCGGGGCGTTCCTCTACCGGACCACCACCATGTTCCTGGAGAAGCTGGGGCTGAACTCGGTGGCCGACCTGCCTCCGCTTGCCCCGTTCCTTCCCGACGACGTAGAAGAGCTTGCCGATGCGACGCGATGACCGTGCCCCGAAACCCGACGCCCCCGTCTACGAGGGGACCGAGCGCCTGCAGAAGGTGCTCGCTGCCGCCGGCGTGGGCTCCCGACGCGCCTGCGAGGACCTGATCTTCCGGCGCCGGGTGACCGTGGACGGCCGGGTCGCCAAGCTCGGCGACAAGGTCGACCCCGCCACCGCCGTGATCCACGTCGACGGCGAGCGCCTCCAGGCCGACAACCGCCTGGTCTACCTGGCGATGAACAAGCCGCGTGGGGTGGTTACCACCATGGCGGACGAGAAGGGACGCACCGAGCTCGCCGACTTCATCGGCAACCGGGTGGAGCAGCGGGTCTACCACGTCGGGCGGCTCGACGCGGACAGCGAGGGCCTGCTGTTGCTCACCAACGACGGCACCCTCGCCCACAAGCTCATGCACCCGTCGTACGAGGTGCTGAAGACCTACCTCGCCGAGGTGGCCGGGCCGATCCCGCGCAACCTGGGCAGGCGGCTGATGGCCGGCGTGGAGCTGGAGGACGGGCCGGTCAAGGTCGACTCGTTCAAGTTGGTGGACACCCTGGGCAAGACCGCCCAGGTGGAGCTGAGCCTGCACGAGGGGCGCAAGCACATCGTCCGGCGCCTGCTGGCCGAGGTCGGGCACCCGGTGGCCCGGCTGGTGCGTACCTCGATCGGGCCGATCCGGCTGGGTGACCTGCGTACCGGGCGGATCCGGCGGTTGACCAACGCCGAGGTCGCCGCCCTGTTCAAGGCCGTGGGTGACTGACCTCCTCGTTCGGGGTACGTGTGCCGGTAGGCTTCGACGCGGCCCGCGGGCCGGCGGGTGGCGTGGGTCGCCCCCGGCGGCGTCGCGCGCGGCCGACCCGCGAGGCGCGGGATGATTGACAGAGATACACAACCGCTCAACGGCGCCGGAGACACCGGCGACCCGCGAGGTACGGGCTGAGGAGGACAACGGTGGAGGAAAACGTACGGGCCGGGCGCTGCGTGGTCGCTGTGGACGGGCCGTCCGGTTCGGGTAAGTCCACCGTCTCGCGGCGGCTCGCCGTCAGCCTCGGTGCCCGCTATCTGGACACCGGCGCCATGTACCGGGCGATCACCTGGGCGGTACTGCGCTCCGGTGTCGACCTGACCGACGCCGAGTCGGTGGGCAAGGTCGCCGGCGAGGTCGACCTGCGTATCGGCACCGACCCCCAGGGGTACGGCGTGACCGCCGACGGCGTGATCGTCGACAAGGAGATCCGTGGCCCGGAGGTGACCGCGGCGGTCTCCGCCGTGGCCGCCGTGCCGGCCGTACGCGCCCTGCTGGTGGCCCGGCAGCGCGAGATGATCCTCAACGCCGGCCGGATCGTGGTCGAGGGGCGTGACATCGGTTCCGTGGTGGCCCCCGACGCCGACCTGAAGGTCTACCTGACCGCCTCCGAGGCGGCGCGCGCCCAGCGGCGCAGCGCCGAGGACGCCGCGGACGTCGTGGCGACCGCCGCGGACCTGGCCCGCCGGGACAAGCTGGACTCCACCCGCAAGGTGAACCCGTTGCAGCAGGCCGCCGACGCGGTCGAGCTGGACACCACCGAGCTGGGCATCGACGAGGTCGTCGCCCGGTTGCGCGACCTGCTCACCGAGCGGGGTGTGGCATGAGCGAGGACACCGTCGGCTGGGTCGAGCTGCGCGAGCCGGACGTCGACGTCGAGGTGCCGACCGGGCCGCAGCCCGTGGTGGCCGTCGTCGGCCGTCCCAACGTGGGCAAGTCGACCCTGGTCAACCGGATCATCGGCCGCCGTCAGGCGGTCGTCGAGGACGTCCCCGGGGTGACCCGGGACCGGGTGCCCTACGACGCCCAGTGGAACGGCCGCTCGTTCACCGTGGTGGACACCGGCGGCTGGGAGCCCGACGCGAAGGACCGTGCCGCGGCGATCGCCGCGCAGGCCGAGACCGCCGTGGTCACCGCCGACGTGGTGCTCTTCGTGGTCGACGCGATGGTCGGTTCGACCGACGTGGACGAGGCCGCGGTGAAGATGCTGCGGCGCAGCGCGAAGCCGGTCATCCTGGTCGCCAACAAGGCCGACAACGCCGCCATCGAGATGGAGGCGACCTCGCTCTGGTCGCTCGGTCTCGGTGAGCCGTTCGTGGTGTCGGCGTTGCACGGCCGGGGCTCCGGCGAACTGCTCGACGCCATCCTCGACGCGATGCCCGAGGCGCCGAAGATCGTCGAGAACCGCCCGCGCGGCCCGCGCCGGGTGGCCCTGGTCGGCCGCCCCAACGTCGGCAAGTCCAGCCTGCTCAACCGCTTCTCCGGCGAGGAGCGGGCGGTGGTCGACTCGGTCGCCGGCACGACCGTCGACCCGGTCGACAGCCTGGTCGAGATCGGCGGCGAGACCTGGCAGCTGGTGGACACCGCCGGCCTGCGCAAGCGCGTCGGCAAGGCCAGCGGCACCGAGTACTACGCCAGCCTGCGCACCGCCGGGGCGATCGAGGCCGCCGAGGTGGCGGTGGTGCTGCTCGACTCCAGCGAGCCGATCAGCGAGCAGGACCAGCGGATCCTGTCCATGGTCACCGAGGCCGGCCGGGCGCTGGTCATCGCCTTCAACAAGTGGGACCTGGTCGACGCCGACCGCCGGTACTACCTGGACAAGGAGATCGAGCGGGAGCTGCGCCGGATCCCCTGGGCGATCCGGCTCAACCTGTCGGCGCAGACCGGCCGGGCGGTGGACAAGCTTGCCCCGGCGCTGCGCAAGGCGCTGGCGAGCTGGGAGACCCGGGTGCCCACCGCGCAGCTCAACCAGTGGCTCACCGCGCTGGTACAGGCCACCCCGCACCCGGTGCGCGGCGGCCGGGCCCCGAAGATCCTCTTCGCCACCCAGGCGGGCGTGGCCCCGCCGCGGTTCGTGCTCTTCACCACCGCGCCGCTGGACGCCGGCTACCAGCGCTTCGTCGAGCGCAAGCTCCGCGAGGAGTTCGGCTTCGAGGGCAGCCCGGTGGAGATCTCGGTACGCCCGCGCAAGAAGCTCGGCCCCGGCGGCCGGGGCAAGGCGCACGGCTGATCCTGGTACGTCCCGACGCCGGGTGGCCGCATCGGTCACCCGGCGTCGCCGTGTCCACCGTCAACCCACCCTCCTAGGACGCTCTAGGGGGAGTGGCGTACGCCTCGGCCGCCGCCGCCAGCGGTCGGCGGTTGGCGGTTGGCGGGCCACGGTTCGGGTAGTCACCGGCGCCAGCCGGCGGCGGGCCTGCTCGTCGTCGGCCCGCGGCCGTACCGAGCCGCTGGCCACGCTGCGGGGGTCACGGGCCGATGTCGGATGTGTCGCAGTCCCGGCGCCAGGAGGTCTCCCGGGTCGTCGTGGAGCTGCGGGTCCACGGGGTCTCCGGCTCGGAGGCCGGGCAGGTGCTCGACCGCCCGTACGTCTACCAGGTGGCCGGTGACCGCAGCGGCGGCTTCTACCGCCCCCGACCCGGCTACCCGGACTCCAAGGGACCGGGCGGGGTGGTGCTGGAGGCGTACCGGTGGAGCGACCTGCCCTCGGGCACCGCCAGTCGGACGCTGTCCCTGGTCTTCATGCTGCCGTTCATGCTGAGCAACGTGGCGATCTGGATGCGGCCGGCGGGGCGGGGATCCGGTGCGGGCGTCAAGGTGCTGTGCCGGCTCGTCGCGCTCAACCTCACCCTGCTCTACGTGCTCTCCGCCACCGGTGTCGCCCTCGACCTGATCGCCTGGAAGTGCATGGCCTCCGCGCAGTGCCTCGCGGGCCGCACCTGGCTGTCCTGGCTGGGCTATCGCCCGGTCGGACTACGCCTGGCGGTGCTGACCCTGCTGCCGGTCTCCGCCGTCGCCCTGGTCTGGCTGCTCGGCGCCCGCCCCGGCCGCTCGTACGACGCTTTCCGTGCCCCGGGAGGCGGGCCCCGGGGCGACCGGCTCAACGCGGTCGGCCAGTGGGACGCCATGCCGATGGTGGGCCGGTTGCGGGCGATCCACATCGCCGCCGCGTTCGCGGTGCTCGCCCTCACCCTCCTCGCGGCGAGTGGCGCCGCCGATCCGTCCCCGGTGACGACCGCGTTGGCCGCGCTCGCCGTGCTGGTGCTGGCGGCCTGCGCGGCCCTGCTCTGCGCCCCCACCCTGCTGGAACGGCCCCGGACCGCCCGGACGCCGGACGGGCTGACCTCGGCGTTGCGCGCCACCGCCTGCGGACTGATCGTGGTGGCCGTCGCCGTCGTCGCGCTGAATCGGACCCGGTGGCCGCCGTCGGACGGGCTGCCCGGGTACGGCCGGATCGTCGGCTGGGTGCTCCTCACCCAGATGGGGCTGCTGGTCGCGCTGGGCGCGCTGGCCCTGTGGCGGCGGGCCGGTCGGGACCCCCGTCCGGCGCTGCTGCGCGGGCTGGGAGCGCCGGTCATCGCGGCGGTCGCGGTGGGCCTGGCGGGCGCGCTCTCCGCCGAGTTGATCTACCGGACGGCGTACTTCCTGAACCGCCGCGCGATCACCGGACGCCCGGACGACCTGGCCGCCCCGCCACTGGGGTACAAGTGGGCGATCTTCACCTTCTTCTTCACCACGGTCGCCGCGGTGCTGGTCGGTGCCGGGATGACCCTGCTGTCGCGGCGCGGCCGTCTACGGGCGGCCGCGGCGATCGTCGCGGCGGACTTCCCGGCCGCCCCGCCGGCCGCCGCCGCCCGGATGGAGCGCGTCGAGACGACCATCGCCCGGGCCCGGTTCACCGAACGGCTCGGCCCGTTGGCCATCGCGTACGCCTGCCTGACGGCGCTGGGCCTGGCCGCGAGCGTGCTCGGGCTGTTCGGCCTGCAACCCAGCCCGTTGGCGGAACGCTTCCTCGGTGTGCCGAGCGACTTCGTGAACTTCGCGATCACCATCGGCAGCTACCTCATCGCCGGGGTCGTGGTCGCCCTGCTGGTGGGTGGGCTGTTCGCGTACCGGACGGCGGAGTTCCGCCGGTACGTCGGCGTGCTCTGGGACCTGGGGACGTTCTGGCCCCGCGCGGCCCACCCGTTCGCGCCGCCCTGCTACGCCGAGCGGGCCGTGCCGGAGCTGGCGAAGCGGATCTGCTACCTGGCCGACCGGCACGCGGGCGTCCTGCTCACCGGCCACAGTCACGGCTCCGTCCTGCTGGCCGCGACCGTGCTGCAACTGCCACCGCAGGTGTGCCGGCGGGTCGCGCTGCTGACCTACGGGTCCCCGCTGGACCGCCTGTACGCCCGGCTCTTCCCGGCGTACCTGGGCCGGGACGTGCTGCACGAGGTGGGCGACCGGATCGGCTGGCGCTGGCGGAACCTGTGGCGGGACACCGATCCGATCGGCGGCTGGATGTTCGCCGCGCACCGGCCGGGCGATCCGCCGGCGGGCGACGCGAGCGCCGCCGTGGACCGGCGCCTGCGCGACCCGCAGGACGTGGTGGCGCCGCCGGGCGACAGCGTGCCACCGCCGATCAAAGGGCACTGGCCGTGCGAGTCGGACGAGCACTTCACCGACGCCGCCCGCGAGCTGGTCGACCGACTGCGTGACCCGGGCCGGGGCTGACCCCGCCGCCGGTGTCACCGCCGTGGCTGTGCGGAGGCACGGGAGCGGCCTGTGAGCGCGGTTGATTGCGGCGGCGAACGGTGGACGCCGGTCTAAGCTCGGTGCTCATGAGGTCTCCGCGTTGGCGTGACGCCAGCCGCGCTCCGGCCGACCGCGTGACCTCGGTCGAGATCTTCTTCGACGTCGTCTTCGTCTTCACGCTGACCCAGCTCACCCGGATCCTGGAAGCGGACCTGTCGCTGGCCGGCTTCGGCCGCGTCCTGCTGCTCTTCGGGATCCTGTGGTGGATGTTCGACGGGTACGTGTGGCTGGCCAACCACGTGCCGCCGCGGATACCCGCCCAGAAGCTGCTGCTGTTCCTCGGGATGGTGGGCTTCCTGCTCGCCGCGATCGGGATCCCGCGGGCCTACACCGACACCGGCCTCCTGTTCGGCGTCGGGTACCTCGTGGTGATCAGCGTCCACCTGCTGCTGTTCACCCAGGCCGACCTCGGCCGGGCACTGGCCTGGCTGGGGGCGTACAACCTGGGATCCGCCCTGCTGGTCGTCGTCGGCGGGTTCACCGAGGGCGCCACCCGGTACGCGCTGTGGCTGGCGGCGTTCGCGGTCCAGTCGGTCATCCCGTACCTGGCGCCACGGTTCTCGTGGGTGAGCGTCCAGGCCCTCTTCCGTATCCAGCCGGGGCACTTCGTCGAGCGGCACGGGCTCCTGGTGATCATCGCGCTGGGTGAGTCGGTCGTGGCCATCGGGATGGGTGTGGACGTCGACCACCTCACCACCGGCACCATTGCCGTCATCGGCCTGGCGCTGGCGCTGCCGGCGGCCCTGTGGTGGACCTACTTCACCGACGCGCCGGCGGCGGAGGCCGCCATGGCCGCCGCCGGGCCCGGTCAGCGGGTCGGGCAGGCCGTGCGGCTGCTCTTCTCGCACATCCCGTTGCTGCTGGGCATCGTGGTCACCGCCGCCGGCATCCACGCCGCGGTGGCCCACCCCGGCGACCCGACGTCCTGGCAGTCCGCGTTGGCGCTCTCCGGCGGCGTGGCCCTCTACCTGACGGCGATCGTCGCGATCCGGCGTTCACTGCACATCGCGGCGGTGCGGAGCAGGGTGATCACGACCATCGCCGTGTTCGGCACCGTGCCCGTCGGCATGGCGACGAACGCGGGACTGCACCTCACCGCGCTGGTCATCGTCGTCGTCGTGATGCTGGTGGTCGACCGCCGGTACCACGCGGCCCAGATGCTCCGCGAAGCGTAGGGACAGGCGCTCTTCCGGTCGTGCTCCGGCACTCTGCACCTCCTCGCGTGGCTTGCCCCGGCCGCTCCCGGCTACCCGACCGGCCGTGCTCGGCGACGGGCGATCCTGTCGCCGGCAACCCCGGCGGCCAGGGCCTCGCGCTGAACCTGGTCGCCGTGTGCCGCACGGAGATCGGCGAGCCCGCTGTGGCGCTGCCCATCGTCGAGCAGGCGATCGCGCTGCTCGACCCTCGGGGTGAGGCGGCGCTTCGGGACACCATCTGCTCGGTGAGGCAGGCGCTCGGCCAGCACGCGGCGGCGATCGCCGCCTTCCGGCGCGCGGCCGAGCTGCGCGAACAGGTGGGGGACCGCTATCAGCAGACGCAGATTCTGGTACGGCTCGGCCGCGTGCAGACAGACGCGGGGTGTCGCTGGGGGTGCCTGGCGTACGGCGTCCAGGCTGCTGACCGACATCGGGCACCCGGATGCCGAATCCGTGGATGCTCTGCCGGCGACTGCGACCTGACCCCTGCCGCGCCCGGTCGGCGCGACCCGGTCGGGGCTCAAACTGCTCCGGCGGGGCCTGCGCGCGCGGTGCGAAGATCCTGCGCTAAGCTGTACCGGCTGTCGCGGGGGAAACCACGCGGGGGCATCGGGACGTGGCGCAGCTTGGTAGCGCACTTGACTGGGGGTCAAGGGGTCGTCGGTTCGAATCCGGCCGTCCCGACGCAGCTCAGAGGGCATATCCGATCGATGGATATGCCCTCTTTTCGCGTCTGAGTGTCTAACTGAGTGTCTACGCCTCATCGTCGAAGATTTTGTCCATGGCGACGGCCCCGGCGAGGAGCACGGGCCGGAGTTGGTGCCGGTAGACGCTCTCGGTGACCGTCGTGCCGGAGTGACCGCAGAGGTCGGCGATTTGCTCGATGCTCACGCCGCTGTCGGACAGCAGAGACACGAAGCTGTGTCGCAGCTCGCGGGGTGTCCAGTCGCGCGGGTCAAGGCCCGCCCTGGCGACGACCGGGCGGAAGGCCCGAAGCACGTTATGCCGATCGAGGGCAGTGGCGGCGGCAGAGGCGAACACGAGGCGGCCAGCGGAGGGCTTACCCTGGCGCTCGTGGTGGGTTGTGAGCGCGGTAACGCACCGGGCTGGCAGAGCCAGGGTGCGACGGGACTTCCTCGTCTTGGTGTCACCATCGGCGCGGACCGAGCGCCACACCTGGATGGACGGCGGTACCGGCGGATCGTTGTCCGGCTTGCCGTTGAGGTCGACATGGTCCCAGGTGAGCGCGCGCAGTTCCTCGGTGCGAGCGCCGGTCAGCAGTGAGAGCACGATGTAGGCGTGCAACGAGCTGCTCTCGGCAGCGGTCAGGAGCGACTTGGCGTGGTCAAGTGTCAGTGACTTCGACGGACGGCCGCCACGACCGGAGGGCACTGCGCGAAGTGCCACAACGTTGCGCTTGACCTTGTCCCGCGCCATGGCCCGATTGACCGCGCGGTTGAGCAAGGAGTGGAGGAGTCGCAGAGTGCGGGTGCTCAGGTGTTGGGCTTTGCCCATGAGCCAGCGGTCCACGTCGGTGGCGCTGAGGTCTCGCAGCTTCCTCGCACCGAGGTCGCCGATGATGTGCGACCGCACGAGAGTGGTGTAGTTCGTCTTCGTATTCTCGGACTGGCGACTCAGGCCGTAGGCGAGCCAGTCGTTGAGAGCGTCGGCCACGGTGTTCCCATCCTGGACCAGGGCAAGGCCGTCTTCGTAGTCGCGGATCTTCTCCCGCAGTTTGGTACGGGCTTCGGTCTTGGTCTTGCCGCTACCTCTGCGCATGATCCGCTTGCCGGCCGGGGTGTACCCGACGGTGACGCTGGCGATCCACCGTTGCCGAGACTCGTCCCAGTGCAGGCCGCCTTCTCCTCGGGCGCGGCGTTGGCTCATCGGATGCCTCCTTTCCGGGCTTCCTGTTCGAGTAGGTCGACGTAGGCGGTGATCGCGGCGGCGGAGACGAGCCGAGATCGTCCCTGTCGGACGGTGCGCAGTCGGCCGGCCCGGATCTGTTCGTAGATGACGGTCCGAGACAGACTGAGCAGCCGCATGGCCTCAGGGATGCGGTAGAGCGCCTTGGACGTCGCGTCGATGGTGGATGCGGTCAAATCACTCTCCTCTCGTTGGTGCCACCTAAGCGGCGGCCGGCACGGTGCCGGCGGGGGTGGTGCCGAGTTCGTGGGCGAGTTCTTCGCGGCCGGCGGCGTGTCGTGCGCGGGCGAGGGCGGCGGCGGTGTTGGCGAGGAGGGCGTCTCCGGTGGTGTGCCAGCCGACGCCGGCGAAGGTGAGGGTGCCGACGATGAGGGTGGTGTCGTCGAGGTGGTCGACGGCCTTGATGTCCGCGCCGGCGCCGTGGTCCTGGTCCTTGTTGCGGCGGTAGGTAACGCGGGTGTCGCGAAGGAGTTGGAAGGTGACGGAGTAGCGGCGGGCTTTGGTGAGGAAGTGGCCGCCGAAGCCGAGCATGTGAGCCCAGCGGCGCAGCCGGGCGTACGGGTTGATCGTGGCCGGTTTCGTCGGTTCGGCGTCAAGGCTGACTTGACGGTGGGCGACGCAGACGGGGCAGGCGGCGTAGCGGGTGTGGGTGCCGCAATCGGGGCACTGCCAGCGCTCGACGAAGCCGGGTGTAGGCCGGTGGTCCCGGGGCCGCTGGGAGAGCGGGACGGGTGTGCCGGTGGGTCGGCCGAGTCGCCAGCAGGCGTCGATGAGGCGGGCGGTGTGGTCGCCGTCGGGGTCGGCGTAGTCGCCGATCGAATCGGCGTCCAGCCTGACGGAGCGGTGCCCGGTTACCTCGGTGCTCTTGGTGGCGTACTTGGCAAGGTAGCCGGCGACCATGCCATCGGTGACCTCACCACGACCAGTCAGCGAGATGGGGCGGACGTCGAGCTGGCGACCCCAGACGACGGGCCAGCCGGCGGGGTGGCCGGGGGTGGTGTAGTCGACTTGGGCGGCGGCGTGGCGGATGGCGTCGTCGAGGTCGGCGGCGGTGAACCCGACCGGCGGCGGGACCACGGCCGTGGGGTCGGCTGGGTGGACGCCGTCGAGGCGAATGAGGGCGTGGAAGTGCACCGCCCCGCGCGCTTGGAACTCGGCGGCTTTGCCATGGGACAGCCGGACCGGGGCGACCTTGCGCACCTTCCCGGAGGGGGTGACCACCTCGACCGGTGGGATACCGCGTCGGCGGGCGAGCTGGGCCAGGTGGCGTTCCGCGGCTTGCTTGGTGCGCCGCCACAGCTCACCCGCAAAGACGTTCCAGACCACCTGGTGGTCGTGGTCGTAGCAGTCCAGGCACAGCGGCTGCCCGAGGACCGCGTCAGTCGGTTCGTGGCGTGCCCAGCAGACGGCGGGCCGGCCATGGGCGCAGGTGGCGGCGGTGGTGTCGTCGGTGCGGCGGGCGTGGCAGGGGTCGGGGCGGCAGTCGCAGCGCTTTCGATTGGTGCAGGTGTGCCGCTTGACCGCCCGGACGTGGACCGGGCCGAAGGACGGGGCGGTGAAGGTGGCGAACACGGCCGGGTGGCGGGAGACGGTGTCGGGAACGCCTTTACCGCCGACGAGGCCGGCACGCAGGAGTTGGTAGGCATCGCGTCGGTAGACGGTGGCGCAGGTGGGGCAGACGGTGGCGCGGCGATTGCCGCACGCCTTGTAAATCGCGGCATCCGGCATCGCGTCGGTGTGCCGGGCGTCCAGCAGCCGGCCGGAACCGTGCTCGACGGTAAGGAGCTGCCCGGCGAGGCGGATCGGGCGGGTGCAGCCAGCGGCGGCCCGGACGTGCTCCAGCCAGCCGAAGTAGTCAGGGTCGGTGGCGCGGGTGAAGGCGGAGCCGGCGGCGGTGTAGCCGACGAACGGGGCGATGGTGTCGGCGTTCGAGCCCACACCCCGGGCCGAAGCGCGGGGTGTGAGGTCCAGCGTCGAAGCCATCAGGCAGCCTCGCCAGCGAGGTGCCAGTTGGTGATGGTGTGTTGGGTGACGATGGTCCGGCAGGGTCCGCACTGGCGGTCGGCCGGTTCGTGCCGGTGGCACGGGATGGTGGTGGTCACGTTGCCGCAGCGGATGGTGACCGGGGTTCGGCAGGGTCCACCGGGGATGACGTCGATGACAGTGCGTCGGGTGTCGTAGGGGTGGGGCTCGGCGAAGGCCGGGCAGGTGTGGGTGGTGTATTCGATGTCGACGACGTGGATGGTCATCGGGCACCACCGACCGGGGTGCCGTTGACGGCCGGGGTGTGGCCGGTGAGGGTGTGCAGCAGTTCTCGGGCGATGTCCGGGGTGATGGAGAGCAGGCTGGCGAGTTCGTCGGCGGTGATGGGGCGGCCGGTGGTCTGCTCGTGTCGTCCGATGACGAAGCGGGCGGTGGGGACCAGGTGCGCCGGGACCTCCGGCCGGGCGACGGGGATCGGGGTGAGGGCGGGTACCTCGATGGCGGCCGGCGTCGGTGCCGGCGGGGTGTCGACGACCGGCGCAGGAGCCGGCGGGGTGTCGACCACCGGCGGGGTTGCCGGGGTGCCGGCGTGTTCGGTGGCCGGTGGGGTTTTGGTGGCCAGGTCGTTGACGGCGGCGGCTTCGGCTTCGATGGCGGCGAAGTCGGGGCGGATGCGTCCGGCGACGAGTTCGACGCCGATCACGAGGACGACGACCAGGGCGAAGACCAGGCGCAGGCCGAGGCTGCCGGGTGAGGCGAAGTTGATGGTGGCCGACAGCAGCGCGGCGGAGGCGAAGACGACCATGGCTCCGCGTTTGGCATCGCGGGCGATGCCGGAGGTGCGGACGACGGTGAGCATGGACACCATGGCGGCGTCACCGGCGAAGTAGAAGCCGCTCTACCTGATGACCCGCGTGTGCTAGACGGGGTCGGCAAGCCGGGTGGTCCGGGTGTCGCCCGCAACATGGCCATGGCACGCAGCACCGGTTCTCTATTACGGGTCCTGGATGCTGATGACCAGCTCACACCAGGCGCCCTCGCACGCGAGATCGAAGTTCTGACCTCTCACCCTGAGCTTGGCTGGACAACATCGAGCGTGCTCGACCTGATGCCGGACGGGTCAACGATCAGCTGGCAACATGCCGACCCGGCGGGCGGCAAACTCGAACGAGCCGAGGTCCTGTCCTACTTCCACAACAACGGCTACCGGCTACCTGTGCACCCCGCAACGCTGTGCATCCGACGGGAACTCGCGCTTGCCCTCGGCGGCTGGATGGCGCTACCCGGCGGCGAGGACACCGGACTACTGCTCGCAGCCTCAGTAGTAGCCGACGGGTACTTCATTGACGAACCAGGGTTGCTGTACCGGAAGCACCCTGACCAGATCACCGCACAGGCCGACTGGACTGCAACCGCGGAGTGGCAGCTCCGCATGCAGCTCATCGAGTCCCGGGCGATCGCGCTACGAGCCCTCTTCCTTTCGACCAACGCCTGACCCGGGCAACCGGCGGCGGTCGTCGCCCAGAAGGCCGGCCGGACTGCCGGCGATGTCAGGCTCCAGTTGATGCGTTACGCATCTATTCCAGTTGGTGGGTGACAGTTCGTCGGCCGGTAGTGCCTGGTCGTCACACCGCGTGACTGATCCGCCGCCTGCTGCCAGGGCGCGCGATGGATGGTGCCCACCAGCAACGCGCGGTCAGCGGCAGAAGCGGATGCGCCACGCGCCTCTTGTCGGGCGGGCTAAGGGATGTCTCGTAACCCCGGTGTCCGTCCGTTGAGGACGATCGGTCAGGATGCCTGGGTGCAGGTGATCACGGCAGCGCACCCTGAGTGGATCTTTCCGTTCGCGGGGCTGCAGCCCGCCCAGTTCCGCAAGCTGGTCCGCCTGGTCGCCGAGCGTGGCGGTGACGCCATCGCCGACGGCCGGCCGGGCAGGCAATGGGCCCTTGACCTCGCCGACCGGGTGCTGCTGGTCGCCGCCTACTGGCGCACCAACCTGACCATGCGCCAGATCGGCCCGCTGTTCGGGGTGTCCCACTCCGCGGCGCACCGGGTCATCGACACTCTCGGCCCGCTGCTTGCCCTCGCGCCGGTGCGCCGGCGGCCGGTCGACCAGATCGCCATCGTCGACGGCGCCCTGATCCCCACCCGCGACCACCGCCTGGCCGCCCGCAGCAAGAACTACCGGTACTCGACCAACCTGCAGGTCGCCATCGACGCCAGCACCCGCCTGGTCATCGTCGTCGGCGACCCGCAGCCCGGCAACCGCAACGACACGATCGTCTACCGCACCAGCGGCATCGAGGAAAAGCTCAACGGGCGGCCCGTCATGGCCGACGGCGGCTACCGCGGCAACCCCGAAGTGATCATCCCGTACCGCAAGCCCGCCGACGGCAGCGACCTTCCGGACTGGAAGGAAGCCCTCAACGTCGACCACCGGACCGTTCGAGCAGGGGTCGAACATGCCCTGGCCAGGATGAAGTGCTTCAAGATCCTGCGCGACTACCGCCGCGCCGCCCACACATTGGCCGATGCCGCTTCTGGCATCGCCAACCTCCACAACATCATCCTGGCCGGCTGACCACCGGCCCGGCGCCGGGCAACACCTTCACCCAGTTACGAGACGTCCCTTAGGTTCGACTCAGGTCTGTTGGAGAAATTGCATGAGCTGCGCGGTGAGTTCGGCCGGCTGTTCCTCGAAGATCCAGTGGCCAGAGTCCTCGATGACGCCACCAGTTACCGTCGTGGCGTACTGCGCGACCTGGGTTGGTACCGCCTCCCCGAGGCTGGCTCGGGCGCCGAGCGCGAGAACCGGCATGGTCAGCTTCGTCTTACCGTACTCAGCGTTGTCGGCGACATCTTGGGGCAGTGCGCGGAAGTAGTCGAAGCTGGCCCGCAGGTGAGCGTCGTCTTGCAGGTGCCGGGCGTACTCGCGGACATCGTCATCGCCGATGCCGGTCTTCTGGACTTCCATCGAATCGGTGAACCGATCCACCCACAGGGCCTCGCGACCGTCCACGATCTGTTCCGGCAGGCCGTTGGGGAGGCTGAAGAAGCCAAAGTTCCAGAAGCCTAGTCCCTTCGGGGTCAGTGACGGGAACTGGTACAGGCGCCTGCACTCAGCGATCGGGCACATCCCACCAACCGAATACGAATCGATGTTCTACGCTCAACACCAGCCCCGCGAGGTGGCTGGAGCCAACAGCGGAGGTCTCCACAGAACCCGGGGCGGTTCAATGTGGAGATCCTCGTCGCACTGCGCTGTGTGTGTTCAGGGCAGGAGTAGGAGCTTTCCTACTGTGTCTTGGGATTCGAGGTCGCGATGCGCTCTGGCGGCGTCCTCTAGGGGGTACGTGCGGTCGATGAGGACGTCTAGGGTGCCGTCTTCGATCCATTTCATGACTTGTAGGGCGCGGCTGCGCCGCTGGTCGATCGACTCGTGCGCGGGGATGCCGAGGGCGCGGACGAGGTGGATCCCGTCAGGTTGTTCCCACAGGTTGATCGGGGGGATGAACCCGCCGGCGCGGCCGTAGTGGACGAACACGCCGCCAAAGTGCAGGGCCGAGATGCTGACGTCGAATAGGGCCTTGCCCGTTCCGTCGAAGACGATGTCCACGCCTTGTCCCTTGGTAAGTTCCCGGATAGCCGCCCCCAGGTCTTCGACCTCGTCGCGTACGAGCACTTCCCAGGCGCCCGCCTCGGTTGCCGAGCGGGCCTTATGTGCGCGGGATACGGTGGCGATGACCCGACCGCCCCTATGCGTGATCAGCTGAGTGAGCATGCGGCCGACGCCGCTGGCGGCGGAGTGCACGAGCACGACAGCGTCTTTGGGGACGGGGACTGAGTCGTAGCAAAGGTGCTGGGCCGTCAGTCCTTGCATCAGGCCACCTGCGGCCGCTTCGAAGGTCACACCGGGGGGAATGGGGATCATGTTTTTGTTCGGCACTGCGAGGATCTCGGCGTAGCTGCCGAATACTCCGTCCCATGCGACTCGGTCCCCGACATTGGCGGTGGATTCTTCGCCGACGGCCACGACCACGCCCGCGCCGTCGACACCGAGGCGCAGTGGTAGCGGAAGTGATTTGTTCATGCCCCGACGCAGGTTGCTGTCCATGAGGTTGATGCCGGCCGCCTTGACCTGGACGACTACTTCGTCCGGCTTGGGTGTGGGGATGGGCCACTCCTCGACGCGTAGGACGTCGGGTGTGCCGAATTCCGATGCCGCGATGATTCGCATTGTTGCTTTCCTTCCGTTACGTTAGTTTATGGTGCCGCTAGCCCCTTTAGGGCGTAATTCGCGATCAGCCGGCCGGGAACCGAGGTAAGCTATCCGGAGGCACCCCTCCGGATAGTTCCGGAGGGGTGCCTCCGCTAAGCTAGCGGAGGGATGCCTCCGGATGCAACCGAGGTGAGGTGACGCACGTCATGACCGGCGGAGGGCACCTGCCCGAGGTCTTCGCACCGCGGCCCAAACGGGCCGGCGCCCGGCGCAACTACGAGTCTCTGATCGCGGCGGCCCGCGAGGCGTTCGCCGAGAACGGGGCGTCGGCCTCGCTGGAGGAGGTGGCCCGGCGCGCCGGCGTGGGCATCGGCACCCTCTACCGGAACTTCCCCAGCCGGCGGGAGCTGTTCGAAGCCGTCTACGTCGAGGAGGTCGGCGCAGGACAGCGGACTGCCGGCGATGTCGGGTCTCAGGACCTCCGTGACAGATCAGTCTCGGAACGTGCGTGACACGTCCGGCTAGACGATCTTGCTTGCATTGCGACGGGCCCTCAGAGTCGCACGGGTTGATCCTCCTGCGAGGCTGAGGGGATGGAACAGTCTGCATGGTCCGAGATTTCGGCGCTGGTGGCAGCAGCTCCGTATCCGGTGGAGGTGCTGCCGGCCGATCCGCAGCGGGCGGGAGCATGCCTGGCGGCCTTGGAAATCACGACCAGGTCGTGGCTCGGGGCGGTGGTCGCTAACAGTGGCGGGCTGGTGATCGATCAGGGTTGGCTTCGGGTGCTCGGGGGTGGGCACGACGTGCTTCCGGATGTGGCTGCCGAGATGGACCCGGGGGCTGGTCGTCTGATCGTCGCTTTCGATGTGATGGGCGGGCAGTTCGCGTGGTTGCAGGCGAAGCCGGGTGTAAGGCCGACGGTGCATTACTTCGGCCCGGAGGATCTGGCTTGGCAGGATCTTGAGCTTGGGTATGGCGACTGGCTGGAGGCGATGCTCGCCGGTGCCATGACTCAGTTCTATGAGGGCTTGCGGTGGCCGGGGTGGGAAAGTGAGGTGGCCAGCGTTGCTCTGTATCAGGGGATCAGCGCGTGGCCGCCGCCGTGGACACGGGAGGGCAAGGATCTCTCGGCGGTGTCCCGCAAGCCGATCCGGCTTGCTGAACTCGTTTCGGTTCACCAGGATGCGGCACGTCAGCTGGGCTTCCTCTAGAAACACCGCTGCCTCTGCGGGTCTGTTGTCCGAAGCCGGCATCATCGTGGTGCCCTTCGGGCAGCCTCGGGTTTGCGGACCTTGAATCGGGCGATCGGTTTGACGGTGGTGCGTGGCACTTCGGTGACGAGTAGGTCGCCGTCGTGGACGCGGAAGGTGGTGTCGGCGGCTTCGACGGTCAGGGTCGCTCCGGCATGGTGGATGCCGACGTGGATGCGTTGGCCGGCGATGACTAGGGATCCTCGGCAGCTGACGCGGCGTTCGACCCGCACCGGTTCGTTTACCGGTGTTGGTGGGGGTCCGGCGGGGCGGGCGTCCCGGATGCGGGCGATCTCGGCGGTGGTGAGGGGGTTGGGCAAGCTGCGCAGGAGAACGCCGTCGGCGGTGATCTGCATGAGGCCGCGGTCGAGGCGGACGGTGACCCGCCTGCCGGCGAAGTGGTAGCCAACGGGGTGTTGCCGGCCGGCGAGGCTGATCAGACCGGTGGCGTTGACGAGCCGTTCGACCTCGATCGGGGCGCCGGCCTGGACGGGGCCTGTGGTGATCGGTGGTGGCCCGGCAGGTTGGCCGTCGTCGGCGAGGAGCTGCCGCAGGTGGGTAGGGGTGAGCCGGGACGGGACGGTCTTGAGTCGGACGCCGTCGACGAGCAAGTGAATGACGGTGGTGTCGGCCCAGAGGGTGACCGGGAGTCCGGCGCGGGTGGGGCTGAGCCAGAACTGTTGGCCGCAGACGGTGAGGTTGCCCGAGGCGGGAACGAGGCGGGTGACCTCCACGGCCAGGCCGACGTCGTCGCCGGTTGTCACTGGTGCGGCTGCGATGGTGGCCGACCCGGCAGGTGACGGAGGCGCTGGCAGCTGCTTTCTGGGCGCCGGGATGGTGGTGGCCAGCGCCGGGGGCAGCCGCAGCGGCACCTGCTCGTCGGCTGGTGGGGTGGTGAACCGGTCGGCGGGGAATGCCATGTTCAGGGACTGGTGCGGCCGTTGGGTGTTGTATTCGTGCCGGAACGCGTCGATGTGTCGGCTCCGCCTGAAAACTGACCACGTGGTTCCGGCTGAATCGGGACCACCTCCTGAAGCA
>NZ_JBAKHO010000066.1:0-25909 GCF_036902735.1 Micromonospora lacuserhaii
TGCTCAGCCTCGGCGGCCACCGACCCGAACTACCCCGCCGATGACCACCCGACCCACACATCCATCACAAGACCCATATTTATGCCTCTGCGTCATATCGCTCATCCGAAAGTCCACTCCGCCGGCCGACACGCCGAGCGAAGAGCGGGCCGGGCACAGCAGGCGGGGTACGGCGAGCGAGCACGGCGGGCCGGAAATACAGCCCGAGACCTCCCGATCTGACCGGACGCCCCTGGTGGGTCAGCGGGCGACCGGCGAGGCCGGCCGCCCGTCCGGGGTGGTCCCGTCGGGGGTCGCCCCGTCCGGGGTGGCCACGTCCGGACCGGTCCCGACCTCCGGAGCCCCCCGACCGCTTCCGACGGGGGTGGCCGCAGCATCGGCACCGGCCGACGGCGCGGCGACCGGCCGACGGCGCGCCCGGTAGGTCGCCCAGCCCCGTTCGGCCAGCCCGACCACCAGGAAGGTCATTCCCACGTACGCCCAGCCGACCAGCACGTCGATGACGTAGTGCTCGCCGCTGTAGACCAGCGTGAAGGTCATCGCCAGCGGATACGCCAGCAGCAACGGCCACCACCGCTTGCGGGTGGCGCGCAGGAAGAACAGCACCACGAACAGGGCCCACGCGGTGTGCAGCGAGGGCATCGCCGCGACCGGATTCGAGGCGATCTGGCCGGCGTTGAGCAGGTTTCCGGCGCCGTGCATACCGAACGCCTTCCAGCCCCGGGTGGAGATCCGGGCGACCTCGGTGAGCAGCCCGTTCTGCGCCGCCCACCAGGGCGGTGCGGCCGGGTAGAGGAAGTAGGTGACCAGGCCGGCGGCGCAGAGGAAGCCCCAGCGCCGCATGTACGCCCCCCACCGGCCGCGGTCGCGCAGCCAGAGCACGGCGGCGGCGGCCAGCGTGACCACGAAGTGGGAGAAGTAGACCCAACTGGCCACCACGTCCCACCAGTGCACCTCGGGCCGGTAGAGGTGCTCCTGGAGCCAGACCGTCGGCACCTCGCCGCCGGTGGCCCAGCCGAACATCACCCGGTCGGCGACGATCAACTCCATGGCGTGCGGCGTCGACCCGTTGTCGGCGAAGCCCCGGGAGAGGTTGTACGTGGCGAGCAGCAGCACCACCGGGATCCAGTCCCGGGCGAAGCGCAGGTGACTGCGCCAGGGCCGGTGCGAGTGCCACGCGACGGTGCCGGCCCAGATCCACAGGAACGCGTACGCCGGGTCGGTGGGCAGCCCGATGCCGAGCCAGGCGGCGACGAAGGCGACGCCCCAGACGGTCATCGCGATCACGCGTCGGCGGCCACCGCCCGGGGCGGTGGTCGGTCCGGTCGGGGCGGGGGGTTGGGGGTCAGTGACGACGGCCATCGCGGTCAAGGTTAACGGTGGGCAACCCGGGGGTCGACGCGCACCACCTCGCCGGTGTCCCGGGGCACCGGCGGGGGTGGGCCGCCGGTGCCCGGTCGGGCCCTAGGGTGGGGACATGCAGGAGCGGCCGGAGCACCCCTTCCCGCCCGGGTTGACCGCCCGGGTCGAGCTGACCGTCACGACGGCCGACACCGCCCGGGCGATCGGTTCCGGCGACGTGCCGGTGCTGGGCACCCCCCGGGTGCTCGCCCTGGCCGAGGCCGCCACCGTCGCGGCGCTCGCCGATCGGATGCCGGCGGGGTCGACCACGGTGGGCACCCGCGTCGAGCTGGACCACCTGGCGGCGACCGCGGTGGGTCGCACGGTGGTGGCGCAGGCCCGGCTGACCGAGGTCGACCGGCGGCGGCTGGTCTTCGAGGTGACGGTCACCGAGGGCGGCGAGCCGGTGGCGCGGGGCCGGGTGGAACGGGCGCTGGTCGACCGGCAGCGCTTCGTGGACCGCGCGACGCGCGTCCCGTGAGCCTGGCGTTCACCCCGGTCGCCGAGGGCGTCCACGTGCTGCGCGAGCCACTGCTCGACGTCAACGTCACGCTGGTGGTCGGCGACGGCGCGGCGCTGCTGGTGGACACCCTCTCCACCGCCGGGCAGGCGGCCGAGCTGGCCGCGGCGGCCCGGGCGGTCACCCCGTACCCGTGGACGGTGGTGAACACCCACCACCACTTCGACCACTGCTTCGGCAACGCCACCCTCGCCGCGGACCCGCCGCGCCCGGTCTACGCGCACGAGCGGGTCGCCGCCGCGCTGCGCGAGCGACCGGACGCGGTGCGCCGGGCGGCGTACGAGGAGATGCGGGAGGAGCGGCCGGAGCTGGCCGCCGAGCTGGCCCGCACGCTCCTGCTGGCGCCGACCCATCCGGTACGCGGAAAGACCGTCCTGGACGTCGGGGGGCGCGAGGTGGTGCTGCGCCATCCCGGCCCCGGGCACACCGACGCCGACCTCGTGGTGCACGTGCCGGACGCCGACGTGCTGATCGCCGGTGACCTGGTGGAGCAGGGCGCACCGCCGGCCTTCGCGGACGCGTACCCGCTGCGCTGGCCGGACGCGCTGGCCGAGCTGCTGCGGCTGACCACGCCCGCGACGGTGGTCGTACCCGGGCACGGGGACCTGGTGGACGCCGGGTTCGTCCGGGCCCAGCGGGCCCAACTGGTCACGCAGGTGGAGCTGATCCGCGCGGCGTACCCGGCGGGCGTCCCGCCGGAGGAGGTCGCCGCCCGGTCGCCGTTCGGCGCCGGACCGGGCCTGGTCGCCGCCCGGCGGGGCTACGCCGAGCTCGCCCGCACCGGCTGATCCGCTGCCGCCGGGTCAGCTCGTGGCGGGCAGGGCGTCGAGGAGATGACCGAGGGCGGGGACGGCGGCGAGGACCGCGGCCCGGTCCGCCGCCGGAAGGTCGGCGAGGGCGGCGGCCAGCAGCGCGGTGCGGTGGCGTTCGTGGTCGGCCATCCGGTCCCGGGCCGCGTCGGTGAGGTGCAGGCGGACCACCCGCCGGTCCTCGGGGTCGCGCTCCCGGGCCAGCAGCCCGGCGTCGGTCAGGTCGCGGACCAGGGTGCTGATCGTGTTCGGCGCGGTGCAGAGCCGGCGGGCGGCGTCCCGGCCGCTGATCCCGGGCCGGGCCCGAACCAGCAGCAGCAGCTCGACCTGCGCCTCGGGCAGCGGGGTCCGGTCCGCGCGCCGGCTGGCCGACCGGCGCAGCAGCCGGTGCAGCTCCCCCACCAGCGCGCCGAGCCGCGCGACATCGTCCTCGGCCGGCACCCGGTCACCTACTTCACATCGCAACAGTTCTGGATACAGAGCTAAGGTTAGCGGGCAGCCGACCGACAGGGGACCCATGACACGCACCGCGCCGCCGCCCGCACCGGCGGCGGCCGAGCCGGCCGCCCCCACCACCGGTGGCGGCGTCACCCTGCTGGTCCTGCTCGGCACCCTCACCGCCATCGGCCCGCTCTCGCTGGACATGTACCTGCCGGCGTTCCCGGCGATGACCCGCGACCTCGGCGCCACCCAGGCGCAGATCCAGCTCTCGCTCACCACCTGCCTGATCGGGCTGGCCCTGGGCCAGTTGGTCACCGGCCCGCTCAGCGACCGCTGGGGGCGGCGTCGACCGGTACTCGTCGGCGTGGTCGCGTACGCGCTGCTGGCCCTGGTCTGCGCGCTGGCGCCGACCGCCCCGACGCTGGCCGCCGCCCGCTTCGCGCAGGGCTTCGCCGGCGGGATGGGCGTGGTGGTGGCCCGCGCCGTGGTCCGCGACCGCTACGCCGGCCGGGCCGCGGCGCGATACTTCTCCCGGCTCACCCTGGTCTTCGGCGTCGCGCCGGTGGCCGCGCCCAGCGTCGGCAGCCTGGTGCTCCAGCTCGGCTCCTGGCGGGCCGTCTTCATCACGCTCGCGGTGATCGGGCTGCTGCTGGCCGCCGCGGTGGCCCGCTGGCTGCCGGAGACGCTCCCCGTCGAGCGGCGCAGCACCGGTGGCCTGGCCGGCACCGCCCGGACCATGCGGTCGCTCTTCGCCGACCGGACCTACCTCGGGTACGCGCTGACCCAGGGCTTCGCCTTCGCCGGGCTGTTCGCGTACATCTCGGGGTCGTCCTTCGTGCTCCAGGACGTCTTCGGCGTCTCCGTGACCACGTTCAGCCTGCTCTTCGGCCTCAACGCGCTGGCCCTGGTGGTCATGGGTCAGGCCAACGCCCGGCTGCTCGACCGGTTCAGCCCCCGGCGCCTGCTGGTGGCCACCCTGCTGGTCAGCGCGGTCGCCGCCGCCGGGGTGCTGGCCGGCGCGACCGCCGGCAGCCTCGCCCTGGTGGCCGTCACTCTCTTCGTCTTCGTCGGCTCGCTCGGCATGGTGATGCCGAACAGCACCGCGCTGGCCCTGGACAAGCACGCGGGCCACGCCGGCACCGCCGCCGCGCTGATGGGCGGCATCCAGTCCGTCGTCGGGGCGCTCGCCGCGCCGGTGGTGGGGCTGGGCGGCGAGGGCAGCGCCCTGCCGATGGCCGCGGTGATCGCCGGCGCCGCCGCGCTCTCCCTCGCCGCGGTGCTCACCCTGGCCCGCCCCGGCCGCTGACCGCACCGACCCGCCGCCGGCAGGACCGGGAGACGCCGTCAGGCCGGGGTCGGGGTCGCGCCGCCGACGTCAGTCGACGAAGCGGCGCAGCACCTCGGCCCGGGTGGGCATGGAGACCGCCCCGCCCGGCGACTCGCAGACCAGGCCGGCGACCCGCAGGGCGAAGGCCACCCGCTCGTGCCAGCCGGTCGGCTCGGTCGGCTCCCCATCGACCAGCAGGTCGGCGATGAGCGCCGCCATCACCGAGTCGCCGGCCCCGGTGGCGTCCACCGCGCGGACCTTCGGCGCGGGCACGCGTACCGGATCGGGGCCGGCGGCGACCACCGCGCCGTCCGCGCCGAGGGTGACCACGACGGTCCCGGCCCCCAGCTCCCGCAGGTACGCGGCGACGCCCTCGACCGGTTCGCCCGGCCAGAGCAGCTCGGCGTCGGCCGCGCTGAGCTTGACCAGGTGCGCCCCGGCGGCGAACTCGACGACCACCTCCCGCAGGCCGGACAGCGCGGCGGGCCCGTCGAGCAGCCGGGGACGCACGTTCGGGTCGAAGACCCGCAGCCCGGGGGTGAGTGACCAGGCCCGGCGGGCGGCGGCCAGCACCGGCGGGCGGAGCAGCACGATCGAGCCGCAGTAGAGCACGTCGGCGCCCTCGACCAGCGCGACGTCCAGGTCGTCGGCGGCGAGCAGCCCGTAGGAGGGCGGGTCGCCGTAGAAGCGGAAGTCCGGCTCGGCCCCGGCATGGGTGGTCACCGCCAGCGTGGTGGGCACGGACACGGTCACCGCACCGTCCAGCCCGACGCCGGCCTCGTCGAGGAAGGCGCGGATCCGGCCCGCCAGCACGTCGTCGCCGAGCGAGCCGACGAACTGCGCCGCGCCGCCGAGCCGGGACACCCCGACGGCCACGTTGAGCGGGCCACCGCCGATCTCCTGCCGGAACACGGGCCGCCCCTCGCACTCGGCGTCGAGCAGGTCGACCAACGCCTCACCGAGCACCACCGCGTATCCCACGTCGCCTCCCACGTCCACCGATGCTGTCGTAACAGGCTGGCACACCGACGGCCGGCACGGGCACCGAAGCCGCCGTCGCCACATATCGAAGTTTGACTATTGCAACCCGGGCCGGCGCGTGGTGGGATGGCGCTGCCGGACGGCTGCGGGGGCTGCCGCACCGCCGGGCGACGAGTCGGAGCCGACGCGAGGGCACCGGTCCGCGAGACGGACCGCAGGCGGCGCGCGCTCTTCCCGGCCCAACCGGGGCGTGACCGCGATCCCGCATCCGCTCGTCGAGCGGGGGCCGGCCGTCGGGCCGCCCCCGCGGATCAGGAGAACCCCGTGTTCCGTTCCCGTACGGCCGCGCTGCTCACCGCGGCCGCCACCCTCGCCCTCGGCGCCGTCGCGCTGGCCACCGCCGACGACCCGGCGGTCGCCCACGGCGCGGCGATGACCCCGGGCAGCCGCACCTACCTGTGCTGGAAGGACGGTCTCAGCCCCACCGGTGAGATCAAGCCGAACAACCCGGCCTGCGCGGCGGCCGTCGCGCAAAGCGGCGCCAACTCGCTCTACAACTGGTTCGGTGTGCTGCGTTCCGACGCCGGCGGGCGCACCGTCGGCTTCATCCCGGACGGCAAGCTGTGCAGCGGCGGCAATCCGGGCTACGCCGGCTACGACCTGGCCCGGACCGACTGGCCGGTGACCCACCTGACCGCCGGGGCGCGGCTGGACTTCCGGTACAGCAACTGGGCGGCCCACCCGGGCACCTTCTACTTCTATGTGACGAAGGACAGCTGGAGCCCGACCCGGCCGCTGGCCTGGAGCGATCTGGAGGAACAGCCGTTCCTCACGGTCACCAACCCGCCGCAGAGCGGTTCACCCGGCACCGACGGCGGCAACTACTACTTCAGCGGCACGCTGCCGTCCGGCAAGTCCGGTCGGCACCTGGTCTACTCCCGCTGGGTCCGCTCGGACAGCCAGGAGAACTTCTTCGGCTGCTCGGACGTCACCTTCGACGGGGGCAACGGCGAGGTCACCGGGGTCGGCCCGAACGGCAGCCCCACGCCGACCACCCCGCCGCCGTCCCCGACCACGCCCCCACCGAGCCCGACCACGCCGCCGCCCAGCCCGACGACCCCGCCGCCGAGCCCCACCACGCCGCCGGGCGGTGACTGCATGGCGGTCTACAAGGTGGTCAGCGCCTGGCCCGGCGGCTTCCAGGGCGAGGTGATGATCATGAACCACAGCGCCCGGACGTACGGCGGTTGGGTGGCGAGCTGGGCCTGGCCGAGCGGTCAGTCGATCGGGCAGCTGTGGAACGGCACGGTCAGCACCACCGGCTCGACGGTGACCGTGACCAACGCCGCCTGGAACGGCACCGTGGCACCGGAGGGCACCACCACCTTCGGCTTCACCGCGTCCTTCACCGGCGCCAACACCCTCCCCACCGTCACCTGCTCCGGCCGCTGACGGCCGGCTGAGCGCACACCGGCACGGAAAAGAGTGGCCTCCCGACGTGCGGAGGCCACTCTTTTCCGTGAAACACGAAGCCCGTGAGCGGGCCGGGGGTCAGCGGACCATGGAACCGACCACCGGCTTGGTGAGCAGGGCGGACTGGTTGCGCTGGATGCCCGGGTCGAGGGTCTTGGCCACGAAGATGGCGTGCCAGATGCAGAAGATCAGCACCGTCCACACCTTGCGGGAGTGGTCGGCCTCCTCCCGCTTGTGCTCCTCCAGCAGCCGCATCGCGTACGACAGGTCGATCAGGTCACCGGCGCCGGAGGTGGAGAGCACGTGCCGGGCCCACTCGTACATCTCGCCGCGCAGCCAGACCCGGGTCGGGGTCGGGAAGCCGAGCTTCTTCCGGTTGACGATGGCCGGCGGGACGACGCCCTGCAGCGCCTGGCGCATGGCGTACTTGGTGGCGTCCGAGCGGGGCGGGAGCTTGAGGTCCACCGGGATGGTGGCCGCCACGTCGAAGACCTCCCGGTCGAGGAAGGGCACCCGGACCTCCAGCGAGTGCGCCATCGAGATCCGGTCCGCCTTGACCAGGATGTCGCCGCGCAGCCACGTGTAGAGGTCGACGTACTGCATCTTGGTGACGTCGTCGAGCTCGGTGCACTCGGCGTAGATCGGCGCGGTCACGTCCGTGTAGCGCACCGAGGGGTCGTAGCGGCGCAGCAGGTGCTGCTTCTCCTCCTCGGTGAACATCCGGGCGTTGCCGTAGTAGCGCTGCTCGATCGGGGTGGTGCCGCGCTCCAGGAAGCTCTTGCCCTTGACGCCCTGCGGGATCGCCTTGGAGACCGCGCGCAGCCCCTTCTGCACCCCGCCCGGCAGACCGTTGACGGTGCCCAGCGAGAGCGGCTCCCGGTAGATCGTGTAACCACCGAAGAACTCGTCGGCGCCCTCGCCGGAGAGGACCACGGTGACGTGCTCGGCCGCCTTCTTGGCGACGAAGTAGAGCGGGACCAGCGCCGGGTCGGCCACCGGGTCGTCCAGGTGCCAGACGATCTTCGGCAGCGCGTCGATCATGTCCTGCGGCCCGATCTTGGTCGGGATCGTGGTCACGTCGAGGTGCCGGGCCGAGTCCTGGGCCACGTCGATCTCGGAGTAGCCGGGCACGTCGTACCCGACGGTGAAGGTGAGGATGTTCGGGTTGAACTCCCGGGCCAGGGCCACCACGGCGGTGGAGTCGATGCCGCTGGACAGGAACGAGCCGACCGGCACGTCCGAGCGCATGTGCATCCGGACGCTCTCCCGCAGCGTCTCCCGGATGTCGTGGTAGAGCCGCTGCTCGTCGGAGACCGGGGCGGGGCGGAACACCGGCCGGTACCAGCGCCGCACGTCGATCCGGCCGCCCGGGGTCCAGGTCAGGTACTCGCCGGAGCCGATCCGGCTGACGCCCTTGTGCAGGGTGCCCGGCTCCGGGACGTACTGCAGGGTCAGGTAGTGGCTCAGGCTGGCCGTGTCGATGCCGGCGTCACCCTCGTAGTTCGACTGGGCGAAGGGCAGCAGCGCCTTCTTCTCCGAGGCGAGGTAGAGCCCGTCGGCGGTCTCCAGGTAGTGCAGCGGCTTGATGCCGAAGTAGTCCCGGGCGCCGAACGCGCGGCGCTCCTGCCGGTCCCAGATGACGAAGGCGAACATGCCGCGCAGCCGGCTGAGCACCTGCTCGCCCCAGTAGTGGTACCCGGCGACGATCACCTCACCGTCGCCCGCGGTGGCGAACTGGGCGCCGAAGTTGCGGGCCAGTTCGTCGCGGAGCTCGATGTAGTTGTAGATCTCACCGTTGAAGGTGAGCAGGTAGCGCCCGTTGGCGTAGGGCAGCGGCTCGTGGCTGGAGGCCACGTCGATGATCGCCAGCCGCTTGTGCGCGAACACCCCGTCCGCGTACCGGCCGGAGGCGTCGCCGACCACCTCGACACCGGTCTCGTCCGGGCCGCGGTGGTGCAGGCATTCCAACGCCCCGGCGATGTTGTCGCGGTGAGCGGCGGCGTCGCCGCGCGCACTGAAGAAGGCCAGGAGTCCGCACATGGTGGTCATCTTTCCACGCGCGCCTGACGGCGGTTGCGGCACCGCTGGCTCTGCCTCTGTCCACGCGCGCGTGACGGCCGTCGCGGCACCGCAGGCACTCTCCCGCACGACGGACGACACAGCGCACGGACCAGCGGCGACACCGTCGGGCGGCGGGGCGGCCGGCCGGCGGCGACCGCCCCGTCCCTCTGTGTAGTCGATCACCTACGAATCCACAAGCCTCCATGCGACCGGGCCACCACGGGTCCCGGGCCGCCGAGCCGAGACGGTACGGTCGGATCAGCAACGACGCGGAGGGAGCGAACCATGGCCGAGGAGAAGACGGGCGGCAAGCCGGCGGACGGCACCGAGTCGCACGACCCGGATTTCCCGGAGGCGTTCCTGGCCTTCATGCGCGAGGGGTGGCGGGACACCACCCTGCCGGTAGGCCCCCGGCCGGAGGTGCCCAACCACGCCAAGCGCCGGGCCGCGCTCTCCGCGGCCTTCCCGGGCGAGACGCTGGTCATCCCCACCGGCACCGAGAAGGTACGCGCCAACGACACCGACCACCCGTTCCGGCCGGGCAGCGACTTCGCGTACCTGACCGGCGACCACGACCCGGACAGCGTGCTGGTGATGCGGCCGAACGGCTCGGGCCACGACGCCACGCTGTTCATGCGGCCCCGGTCGTCGCGGGCGACCGACGAGTTCTTCCGCAGCCGGCACGGCGAGCTGTGGGTGGGGCGGCGGCACACCCTGAGCGAGAAGTCGACCGAGCTGGGCCTGCCCACCGAGGACCTGACCGCGCTGGACGCCGCGCTCGCCGGGCTGGCGCCGGGGCGTACCCGGGTGCTGCGCGGTTTCGACCCCCGGGTGGACGCGGCCGTGCGCCCCTGGGACGGCCCCCGCGCCGAGGGCCAGCCGGCCCGCGACCGGGAGCTGGCCATCACGATCTCCGAGTTGAAGCTGGTCAAGGACGAGTGGGAGATCTCCCAGCTCCAGGACGCGGTGGACGCGACCGTCCGCGGCTTCGAGGACGTGGCCCGGGCGTTGCCGGCCGACCGGGGTGTCTCGGAGCGGCTGCTGGAGGGGATCTTCGCGCTGCGCGCCCGGCACGACGGCAACGACGTCGGCTACAACTCGATCGTCGGCGGTGGCGAGCACGCCACGATCCTGCACTGGGTGCACAACCACGGCGCCACCCGCCCGGGTGAGCTGCTGCTGATGGACATGGGTGTGGAGAACCGCAACCTGTACACCGCCGACGTCACCCGGGTGCTGCCGGTCGACGGCCGGTTCACCCCGCTGCAGCGCCAGGTCTACGACGCGGTGTACGCCGCACAGCAGGCCGGCATCGACGCGATCAAGCCGGGCGTGGCGTTCCGGGACGTGCACCTGACCTCGATGCGGGTGCTCGCCGAGGCGCTGAAGGATCTCGGCCTGCTGCCGGTGAGCGTGGACGAGGCGATGGACCCGGCCTCCACGGTCTACCGCCGCTGGACGCTGCACGGCACCAGCCACATGCTCGGCATCGACGTGCACGACTGCGCCAACGCCCGCAAGGAGACCTACCGGGACGGCCCGCTCGGCGAGGGCTATGTGCTCACCGTCGAGCCGGGCCTGTACTTCCAGCCGGAGGACGAGCTGGTCCCCGAGGAGCTGCGCGGCATCGGCGTCCGGATCGAGGACGACATCCTGGTCACCGCGACCGGCTCGGTGAACCTCTCGGCGGGGCTGCCGCGCCGCTCGGACGAGGTGGAGAGCTGGCTGGCCGCGCAGCGCGAGGCGGGTCCGCGCCTGCCCGGCTGAGCCCGGTCACGACCTGAGCGGCGGGCCCCGCCGCCGACGTACGCGACGATCTCTCGTCCCGGCGCCGGCGGCGGGGCCCGCTGCCGTTTCCGCTGTTCGCGCCGATCGCGCCCTTCCCGACACTCCGCACCCGACGCGCCGCCCGGCCGGAATGTGAGGGTAAGGCGGGGTTTTTTCGGATACGTCCTCCTCGTGAGGATCCTTCTCATACGGTGGGGATCAGATGCTGCAACCGATTTGTAGCTGGTCGCCCCGCTCCGAGTGGTGCGACCCCGTCTGATAGAGAGAAAGGGCGGAAGGCTCTGATGTCTCAAGACGTAACGGCTTCCGACGGCGGGGCCCCGACGACCCCACCCACGAACAGGCGGCGCACGCTCTGGGTCGCCACCGGCGTGGTCGGGCTGACCGGCGTCGTCGGCCTGGCGGCGCTGGGTGGCCTCGCCGCCCGGGACGACAAGTCCGACGACGCCAAGGGCGTGTCGGACAGCCAGGCGGCCACGGCCCGACAGAACGTCAGCGACGCGGGCAAGGCCGACGAGAAGAGCGACGACAAGGGCGAGGAGGCCGGCGCCGGCGACCGGGCCGACGACCACCGCGACAAGGACCGGGATGATGAGCACGGGCGCGTGCGGGAGGTGCCCTGTGACGAGGAGGAGCTGGTCGAGGCGGTCGATCTGGCCAACCGGGATCACGGTGGCACGCTGAAGCTGGCTCCGCACTGCACCTACGAGCTGGACGGTTCCGACAAGAAGTCCGGCACGGCCCTGCCGACGATCGAGCAGGAAATCACCATCAAGGGTGAGGACTCCACGATCAAGCGGGACTCCGAGGACGCGTTCCGGATCTTCCGGGTCGCCGACGGCGGTGACCTGACCCTGAAGGACCTCACCGTCAAGGGCGGCAACGCCGCCGAGTTCAAGTACGGCGGCCCCGGCGGTCCTGGTGGCCCTGGTGGCCCTGGTGGCCCCGGCGGTCCGGGTGGTCCGGGTGGACCGGGTGGACCGGGCGGCCCTGGTGGTCCGGGTGGTCCGCAGGGTCCGGGTGCCCCGCAGGCGCCGGCGGCTCTGGGCTCCCAGTCGGCACCCGCGGCCCACGCGGCCATGGCCGCCAAGACGGTCCAGGCCGTGCCGGTCGCCGACGCCGCTCCCGCGCCCCCGCCGAAGAAGGACGCCGACGCCGACGGCGGCGCCCTGCTCGTCGAACGCGGCGGCTCCGCCCACCTGCGGAAGGTGAAGCTGACCGGCAACAACGCCGAAGGCAACGGCGGCGCCATCGCCAACTTCGGTCGCGTCGACATCGAGGACAGCAAGCTCGAGAACAACCACGCCCGCGAGAACGGCGGCGCCATCTTCAACGCCGGCGACCTCAAGGTCAAGGACACCAAGATCACCAACAACACCGCCGGCGAGAACGGCGGCGGCATCGCCAACGGCAAGGGCGACGACAAGGACTACCCGCGCACCGTCGTGAAGGGCCGCGACAAGGCCGGCACCGTGGAGATCCTCAACAGCGCCATCGAGGACAACAAGGCCGACCGCAACGGCGGCGGCCTGTTCAGCTCCGGCGGCTTCGTCAAGATCGCCGGCGACCGCGACAAGGACCACGACAAGGACCACAACAAGGGCGACAAGGCCTACGGCGAGGGCGACCAGGCCTACGGCGAGGGCGGCGGCCTGCTCAGCTCCGACGGCGGATACGAAGAGATGACCGCCCGGGCGACCGTCAAGGACAACACCGCCTGCAAGAACGGCGGCGGCATCTACGCCAAGGACACCAACCTCGACGTCGACCACGTCATCGTCGCCAAGAACCACGCCAGCAACGACGGCGGCGGCATCTACAACACCGGCGGCGAGGACAAGAAGAAGAACGGCGGCGACTGGGACAAGGACAAGGACAAGGACGAGGCCACCGCCACCGTCTCCGACAGCAAGATCCTCGACAACACCGCCGGACGCTTCGGCGGCGGCATCTTCAACGGCGAACCAGCCCGGACCGGGACGACGCCCGTCCCGATGGTGGCCCGGGCCGGGGAGTGGACCGTCACGCTCACCCTGCGGAACACCGAGATCAAGGGCAACACCGCCGGCAACGGCGGCGGCATCTACAACAACAAGGGCACCGTCACCCTGACCAAGACCCGCGTCACCAAGAACACCGCCACCGACACCATGGAGGCCAAGTCCGGCCCCGGCTACCACCGGATCGCCGGCGGCATCCTGAACAACGACGGCACGGTCCGCCTCGACGACAAGTCGACCGTCACCGACAACGACCCGTCCAACTGCGCCGGCACCGTCGAAGGCTGCTTCCACTGAAACACCACATAGCCGCAGGAGTCCCTTTCCGCCGCGATCGCGGCGGAAAGGGGCTGCCTGCCGCCAAGGCGCCCTCCGCCGATGTCCGGGACCCCCTGTCACGCTCCCGCCACGGTCGCCCGCTGCGGCACCCACCGCGAGCTTTCGACCTGGGACTACGCCCCACGACGCCGCGCGTGCCGCCGCGGCCTCCCCGCCCGCACTCCTGCCACCGCGCCGCCCGCATGCCCTAATGCGGGCTTTTTTCGCATATACCCTCCAAGCGAAGAAGATTCTCATACGGTGTTCTTCAGCAGCTACAACCGATTTGTAGCGAAGGCCGCCTCGCCAGGGCGAAGCGACCTTGTCTGTACAAGGAGAGGGCAGAGAGCTTCCGATGTCCAACTACCTGCGCAATAACGATGACGCCACTCGTGAGACGACTTCGCCGATCCGTCGCCGCCGGCTCTGGCTCGCGGCCAGCGTCGTGGGTCTGACGAGTGCGGTCAGCCTCGCGGGTGTGGCCTACGCGACCACGGGGGCCACCGGCCCCCACCGCCTGACCGACGTGAAGTGGTCCACCGCCGAGCAGCTCACCAAGGACGACGGCCAGCGTGGTGAGCAGGGCGAGGACAAGGGTCGTGACGACCACCGCGACAAGGACCGGGATGATGAGCACGGGCGCGTGCGGGAGGTGCCCTGTGACGAGGAGGAGCTGGTCGAGGCGGTCGATCTGGCCAACCGGGATCACGGTGGCACGCTGAAGCTGGCTCCGCACTGCACCTACGAGCTGGACGGTTCCGACAAGAAGTCCGGCACGGCCCTGCCGACGATCGAGCAGGAAATCACCATCAAGGGTGAGGACTCCACGATCAAGCGGGACTCCGAGGACGCGTTCCGGATCTTCCGGGTCGCCGACGGCGGTGACCTGACCCTGAAGGACCTCACCGTCAAGGGCGGCAACGCCGCCGAGTTCAAGTACGGCGGCCCCGGCGGTCCTGGTGGCCCTGGTGGCCCTGGTGGCCCCGGCGGTCCGGGTGGTCCGGGTGGACCGGGTGGACCGGGCGGCCCTGGTGGTCCGGGTGGTCCGCAGGGTCCGGGTGCCCCGCAGGCGCCGGCGGCTCTGGGCTCCCAGTCGGCACCCGCGGCCCACGCGGCCATGGCCGCCAAGACGGTCCAGGCCGTGCCGGTCGCCGACGCCGCTCCCGCGCCCCCGCCGAAGAAGGACGCCGACGCCGACGGCGGCGCCCTGCTCGTCGAACGCGGCGGCTCCGCCCACCTGCGGAAGGTGAAGCTGACCGGCAACAACGCCGAAGGCAACGGCGGCGCCATCGCCAACTTCGGTCGCGTCGACATCGAGGACAGCAAGCTCGAGAACAACCACGCCCGCGAGAACGGCGGCGCCATCTTCAACGCCGGCGACCTCAAGGTCAAGGACACCAAGATCACCAACAACACCGCCGGCGAGAACGGCGGCGGCATCGCCAACGGCAAGGGCGACGACAAGGACTACCCGCGCACCGTCGTGAAGGGCCGCGACAAGGCCGGCACCGTGGAGATCCTCAACAGCGCCATCGAGGACAACAAGGCCGACCGCAACGGCGGCGGCCTGTTCAGCTCCGGCGGCTTCGTCAAGATCGCCGGCGACCGCGACAAGGACCACGACAAGGACCACAACAAGGGCGACAAGGCCTACGGCGAGGGCGACCAGGCCTACGGCGAGGGCGGCGGCCTGCTCAGCTCCGACGGCGGATACGAAGAGATGACCGCCCGGGCGACCGTCAAGGACAACACCGCCTGCAAGAACGGCGGCGGCATCTACGCCAAGGACACCAACCTCGACGTCGACCACGTCATCGTCGCCAAGAACCACGCCAGCAACGACGGCGGCGGCATCTACAACACCGGCGGCGAGGACAAGAAGAAGAACGGCGGCGACTGGGACAAGGACAAGGACAAGGACGAGGCCACCGCCACCGTCTCCGACAGCAAGATCCTCGACAACACCGCCGGACGCTTCGGCGGCGGCATCTTCAACGGGGACCCCGACGTCGAGATCAAGGAAGGCTTCGAGGACTCCACCGACGGCAAGGGCGGCAAGGGCGGCAACGCCACCCTGACCCTGCGCGACACCCTGATCAAGGGCAACACCGCCCTCAACGGCGGCGGCATCTTCAACAACGAGGGTGGCACCGCCACCCTGACCGACACCCGCGTCACCAAGAACACCGCCACCGACACCTCCAAGACCCACCGGGTCGCCGGCGGCATCCTCAACAACGGCGGCGAGGTCACCCTCGACGAGAAGTCCAGCGTGACCAACAACGACCCGACCAACTGCGCCGGCACCGTTGACGACTGCTTCAACTGACCGACGGTCAGCGAACGGAACCTGCACAGACGTCCGGCCCCCTGCCAGCTCGCTGGCAGGGGGCCGGATCGTCGTACGGTCACTTCTGGACGAAGACCGCCACGCTGCGCGCCGGCACCGTGAAGGTGCCGCCCGCCCGGTCGAACGAGGCCGTCCGGAGCACCGGGTCGGCCGAGCTCACCAGCACCGGGTGCAGCGCCACGTCCGCACCCCGCAGGCCGGTCACCGTCTGCTTCGCCGCCTCCGGCGTGCCGTTGAAGACGACGGTCACCGACTTCCACTTCCCGCCCAGGCCGCGAGCGTCCAGGGTCATGGTCAGCACGCCCGGGGTCTCCTTCTCGCCCGAGAGCGGGAAGGCGACGCGCTTCTGCACCTGGTCGGCGCTGGCCAGCCCGAAGACCGGCGAGGACTCCCGGATCCGCAGCAGCTCCGCGTACCGGGCGTCGGCCAGGTTGATCGCCGCGCAGTCCGGGACCAGCTTCTCATCGGCCAGCAGCGGCTTGGCGTACGGCCACTTGTCCTTGTTGTCCTGCGCCGGCGGGAGACCGGCGCCGAACCCGTTGCCCTGGGCGCAGTCCCAGCGGATCTGGTTGAACCAGTCGCCGGAGTTGAACGAGTTGCGGTCCAGCGACTTCGAGCGCAGCCGCTCGGAGCCGGTGGTGACGAACCCGGCGCCCTGGCCGAGGGCGGTGGTGGCCAGGGCCAGCACCTGCATCCGGGACCGGTCGGTCGCCGAGGTGCCCTGCGGCAGCTTGTACGCCAGCGCGTCGTACAGGATCTCGTTGTCGTGCGCGTCGACGTAGGTGATCGCCTCGCCCGGCGCGGCCGTGTAGCCGGCCGGCGAGCCGTTGTAGTCCACCTGGGCGCCGGTGACCTGGCGGCCCGACGAGTCGGTGAACCGGTAGCCGCGCAGGTTGCCGGCCAGACCGACCTTGATCAGGTCCTGCGAGTGCAGCAGTCGGGCCTTCTGCTCGGCCGCCGTCCCGTTCACCGGGTCACCGTTCGGGTCGGTGTAGAGGCCGGAAGCGAAGCCCTGCACCCGCGGGTTGCCGTCGAACGGGCCGCCGCCGCGCACCGCGTCGCGAAGCCGGTCGTTGAAGGTGCCGATCCCGGTGCCGGCCATGTTGGCCTGGGTGGCCTGGACGAACCGGGCATCGTTGGCGACCTCGCCGAAGTTCCAGCCCTCGCCGTAGAGCAGGATCTTCTTCCCGTCCACGCCGTCGCGGGCGAGGGTGAGCTGGTCCAGCGCGGCCCGCACGGCCAGGATGTTCGCCTTCGGGTGGTGACCCATCAGGTCGAACCGGAAGCCGTCCACCTTGTACGCCTTGGCCCAGGTGACCAGCGAGTCCACCACCAGCTTGCCCATCATGGCGTGCTCGGGGGCGGTGTTGGCGCAGCAGGTCGAGTTGGCGACGCTGCCGTCCTCCAGCAGCCGGTGGTAGTAGCCCGGCACCACCTGGTCGAGCACCGACTTCGGGTCGGTCCCGGCGGCCGAGGTGTGGTTGTAGACCACGTCCATCACGACCCGCAGGCCGGCCTGGTTGACCCCGGCGACCATCTGCCGGAACTCGGTGGTCCGCTTCGCCCCGGCCGGGTCGACGGCGTAGCCGCCCTCCGGCACGGTGTAGTGCAGCGGGTCGTACCCCCAGTTGTAACCGTCGGAGTCCGCCACCGCGGTGACACACGCCTGCTGCTGGTCGGAGTCCGGCGGCAGCTTCGCCAGGTCGCAGTCGGGCTGCCGCTGGTCGGCCCGCTTCTCGGGGATGGTGGCGAAGTCGAACGCCGGCAGCAGGTGCAGGTAGTTGACGCCGGCGTCGCCGAGCGCCTTCAGGTGCTTCATCCCGGCCGTGTTCGGGTCGGTGAAGGCGAGGTAGGTGCCCCGCTTCTCCCCCGGCACGCCGGTGTCGGCCATCGAGAAGTCCCGGACGGAGAGCTCGGAGATCTGCGCCTTAGACGCCGGCACCGCCGGCGGCTTGCGCAGGTTCGCCCAGCCGGACGGGGCCAGCGAGGGGTCGGACAGGTCGACGATCTGGCTGTGCGTCGAGTCGGGGGCGAGCGCCACCGAGTACGGGTCGGTCACCGAGGCGGTGACCACCTTCTGCGCCGCCGGCTGCCAGGCCTCGACCTGGTAGCGGTAGTACCGGCCGGTCCACGCCCTGGTGCCGCGCACCGACCAGACGCCGGTGCGGTCGTTGCGGCTCATCGCCACCGTGCTCGGCTGCGCCGACGGCGAGTCGAAGAGCTGGAGCGAGACCTTCCGGGCGGTGGGCGCCCAGACGGCCAGGGTGGGCACCCGGCCGGCGAAGGTCGGGCCGAGCTTCACGCCGGTGGCTCGGGAGTAGACGTCGTCGAGCACGCCGGGAATCTGCACCCCGGTCGCCCCGAGCAGCGCGCCCTCGGCGTCCCGCTCGGTGACCACGAGCTGCCCGCGCAACGCCGCCGGCACCTTGGCCAGGTCGGCCCGGTCCAGCGTGAAGGTCCGGTAGGACCACAGGTGCGGCCAGGCCGCGCGCTGGGCCTCGGTGAGCCCGTTGCGCTGCGCCCGCAGCGGCAGCGAGGTGTACGTCCCGGCCAGCTCACCGTCGGCGATGGTCAGCCCACCGGCCGGGGCGGCCACCAGGGCGTACTGCTTGCCGTCGGTCGGCCCGGTCTGCCAGGCGACGGTGGACCGGTCGATCCACTGCGCCTTCTGCTTGGTGATGTCCAGGTCCCGCGCGGGGCCGGAGGAACTGGGCGGCAGCAGCCGACCCTTGACCCCCGCGAGCAGCCAGACCTCATGCCCGGCGCTGGCGAAGTCCAGCCGCTGGTCGTCGGGCTGATCCTTGGTGTCGCCGTTGTGGATGATGTAGTTCAGCCCGGTCGCACCGGCGGCCAGCGGCACCCGGAAAACGGCGCCGTAGGCGTCGATCTTCTCCGGCTTGAGCGGGTTGGACCAGTCGGTCGGGTTGGCGGCGCCGTCCCAGAGGTGCAGGCCCCAGCCGGCGTAGTCGTTGTCGGCCTTGCGCCAGTGGATGACCGCCGTGCTCTCGTCCACGGCCGGGTCGGGCTCACCGGTGGCGGCCTGCCGGGTCGGGTAGAGCGTCGGGTCGCCCTGCTTGACCCAGACCTCGCCGGCCTGCGTCACGTCGATGGTGCGGTCGTTCGCGACGTCCTTGTTTCCGTTCGAGTCGACGACGAGGAAGCCCACCGACTTGGCGCCGGGCTTCAGCTTGACCCAGGCGAACCGGCCGTAGGAGTCCTCACCCGCGAACGGCTGCCCTTTGGGCCACTCGGTGGCGTACGCCGGGTCGATGTCGCCCCAGGTGTAGAGCCCCCAGTCGTCGTACCCGCCGGCGGGGCGCTGGTAGTGCACCACCGCCCAGTCCCGGGCGGCGCTCTGCGCGGGCGTGCCCACGATGCCGGTGGTCCGGGCGCTGGCGGTACGGCCCTTGCCGTCGCGGACGACGGCCTTGTACTCGACCTTCGTCCCGCCGGCCAGGCCGGCCAGGTCGTGGTAGACGGTGTACGGGGCCTTGTGCGCGGTGCCCAGCAGGGTCCACTTCCCGCCGGGGACCCGGGCGGCGAAGGTGACGGTGGCCAGCGGGTCACCGGTCACCTGCGCGGTGACGGCGGTCTTGGTGGGGACCGGCTCGCTGCCCGGCTCGGTGAGGGTGATGCCCGGCGCGGCGTCCGCCTGCGGGATCGCCCTGCCGGCCTTGAGGACCACGGTCGACATCGCCGGCACGGTGACGTTCAGCTTGCCGTCGGCGCCCGCGGTCGTGGCGGTCGCCCCACCGTAGATGCCGGCGAAGGCGGTGCCCGGCGACCAGGTGTCCACCGGGACGGTCTGCGCGGTGGCCGCGTTGTTCACGGCCACCACGTACTCGGTGCGGTCGGCCGGGGCGATCCGGGAGAAGGCGAAGACGCCCGCGCCGTCGGCCGCGTACCGGGTGACCTGTACGCCGTCGCGCAGGCCCGGGTTGGCCTGGCGCAGCTTGCCCAGCTCGGCGATGGTGCGGTAGAGCGGGTGGTTGGCGTCGTACTGGTCGCTGGCGTGGGTGCGGGTGGTGCCGATCAGGTCGTCGTCGAGGTAGTCGGCCACCTTGGTGGCGAACATGTCCTGCCGGGCGTCCTTGTCCCCGCCGGGGCCGGTGAAGCCCTGCTCGTCGCCGGAGTAGACGACGGGCTGGCCGCGGGTCAGGAACATCAGCTGGTGGGCGAGCTGGTCCCGCTTGAGCTGGGCGGCGTCGTCCCCACCGGTGGCGGCGATGAACGAGCCGATCCGACCCATGTCGTGGTTGCCGAGGAAGGTGGTCAGCCGGTTGGCGTCGGTGTTGCGCGCGGCGTACAGGTCGTCCTTGGCGTACGTGTCGGCGAGCGCCTTGGCCGAGCCGTCCGCGGCGGCGTAGCCGCGCGCCGCCTCCTGGAAGGAGAAGTCGAGGGTGGCGGGCAGGCCGCCGCGGCGCACGTACGTCGACTCGATCTCCTGGTCGGCGCTGTAGACCTCGCCGAACATGAAGAAGTCCTTCTTGCCCGCCTTGTCGGCGGCCCGCTTGATCCCCTGGCTGAACTGCGGCCAGAAGTCGAGGTTGACGTGCTTGACGGTGTCCAGCCGGAAGCCGTCGACGTCGGTGCTGCCGATCCAGTCGCCGTACGCCTTGGTCAGGCCCTCGACCACCTCGGGACGCTCGGTCCACAGGTCGTCCAGGCCGAAGAAGTCGCCGTACTCGCTGTTCTCGCCCGCGAAGGTGGAGTCACCCCGGTTGTGGTACATGGTCGGGTCGTTCAGCCAGGCCGGCACCTTCACCTTCGCGTCGGCGGCGTTGGCGAAGGCGGGGGTGTACGGGCCCGCGTCCTTGTTCACCGTCGGGAAGTCCCGGGTGCCGTCGGCGTAGTTACGGTCCTCGAAGGCCCGCCCCTGCGCGTCGGTGTACGGCGAGGTCTTCTTGTCGATGTACGCGTACTTGTTCTCGTCGTACTTGATGACGTCGGCGGTGTGGTTGACGATGACGTCGAGGTAGACCTTGATGCCCCGCTGGTGGGAGAGCTTGACCAGCCTCTTCAGCTCCGCGTTGGTGCCGAAGTGCGGGTCGACCTGGGTGAAGTCGGTGATCCAGTAGCCGTGGTAGCCGGCCGAGACGTCCGTGCCGCTGCCCTGTACGGGCCGGTTCTTGAAGATCGGGGCGAGCCAGATGGCGGTCGTCCCCATGCCCTGGATGTAGTCGAGCTTGTCGATGACGCCCTTGAGGTCGCCGCCGTGGTAGAAGCCCTTGTCCTTCGGGTCCAGGCCGGTGCTGAGCCGGTCTCCGGTGAGCCCGCCGGAGTCGTTGCGCTTGTCGCCGTTGGCGAACCGGTCCGGCAGGACGAAGTAGAACTGTTCGGAGCGGCCCTGGCCGGTACCGGCCTTGAGCAGCGCCTCGTTGCTGGGCTCGGCGCCCCACTGGGCGGCGCCGGCCGCGGCCAGCGCATCGACGGTGGACGTCCGGTCGACGGCGTCCCCGCCGAGCTGGTGGACGGCGACCGGGACGCCGACGAGGGCGAGGGTGAGTGTGGAGACTAAGGCGAGCAGCGCTTTGCTGGACAGCGGCGGGGGTTTCATCGACGGCCTTCCTCTGGTCGCTGATTCGCCCGCACGCTAGCTCTTGCCGAAACATTCTGCAATACCTTGCAAACCAAGTCGCAACAAAGCAGCAATCTTGCGAAACGCACCGTCGGCGCTGGGCTGAATCGGGCCTACTCTGTGCTACCGACCGCGACTCAAAGACCGGCGCAGGCCGCCCCGTCGACGGCGCAGGCGCTCGGCCTGGTCTCGCCGCCGGTGTGCTCGAAATGGAACCGCAGCGGCACCGAGGCACCCCCGGCGAGGTCCACCCCGCTGGTGTACGCGAAGACCCCGTCGGCCATCCGGGCGCTCCCCTGCGGCGCACCCTCCAACCAGGAGGTGACCAGGCCGCTGCCGGCCGGCGGCACCAGTCGGACCGTCCACGGCCGTGGCCGGCCGTCGGCGTTCGAGAGCAGCACCTCACCGATGAAGGAGTCCCCGTAGTCGTCCAGCACCTGGTAACGGCCGGTGACCGGCGGAGGCGGCGCCGGGGGCCGGGCCGGCGGCAGCGCCACCCCGCTGGCGGACGAGGCCGGCGGCGGGGTGGCGGCGGTCGGCAGGCCGGCGGGCGAGGGCTGGTCGGTGCGTCGCGGCGAGAGCCCGGGTACCACCGGGGCGGGCAGGGTGGCCGCGACGCGCGACGGCGACATCGGCGGCAGCCCGGGCAGCGGCATGGTCGCGCCGGGCGGGCCGGCGTCGACCCACGGCTCCTGCCCGCGCGACGCATGCCGGACATGCCCCTCCCTCACCGGTCCCGTCCGGAGAGCGTAGCGATCAACGGCAATGTCGGAAAGTGCCCGACCCATCACGAAACTGTCCTGACAGTACGGATGGCCGCGCGGTTCAGCCGATCGTGCAGGCGGCCCCGTTGACCGTGCACTGGCCCGGCTCGTCGCCGCCACCGGTACGACCGAACGTCATCGACACGACGGCGGTCTGCCCCGCGCCCAGCGGATCCGTGCTGCGCAGCACGAACCAGCCACTGCCCTGCGTCCGCACCGACAGGCCGGAGTCGGACGACGCCCGGATGGACTTGACGTTGCCGGTGAAGAGGAGCTCCACCTCCCAGTCCCGGGCCCCGCCGGTGCCGTTGCGCACCGTCAACGACGCCTGGAAGGAATCCCGGTCGCTGGAGGTCGCCCGGTAGTAGGCGGTGACCCGGCCGGAACCGGTGGGCGCTGCGGCGCGGGTGCTCGGCGACGCGCTGGGGCGTCGGGTGGTCGCCAGCGCCGACGGCGTCGCGCTGGCCGAGGCCGAGGAGGAAACCGAGACGGTCGGCGACGGGGTGGAGTCCACCGCAGCCAGCGGGGAGTCCGTGCCCGCAGTGGCCGAGAGCGTGACCGACGGCATCCTCGGCAGGTACATCGGTGGGGCCGGTTCCGGCGCCGGCGGGTGTTCCCGGCCGCGGAACGACACCAGCGTGAACACAAGGAGGGTGGCCAGCAGACCGACGCCGAGCAGCACGACGATCCAGGGCACCGTGGCCAGCATGGCGGGGGCGGATCGCGTCCCCGCCTCCGGGGCCGGTTGGTCGGACATCAGGTCTCCCTCATCGGAGCGGACGCGCCAGCCTAGCCAGCGACGTGGACGGAGCGCAGCACGCCACCCCGGGACGAGCCGGTCGGCCCCGGGCGCCGGGAAAACGGGTGGCCGGTCGAGGCCGGTTCGGGTCTGATCGGATGATGCCCACACTGACGGCGCCGACCGATCGGGTGCGCGCCAGCTTCCTCGCCGCCATGGCCGAGTTCCGCGCCGAGGGGCGCGGCGCCCGCCAGGACCACACGATGGTGGGCGCGGAGATCCGGGAGTACGCCGACAGCTGGCACCGGCCGGAGGTCTTCGCCCGCTTCGTCGCCGACCTGCGGGCGCAGGTCCACGAGGAGACGCCGCGCCCAGCGGGCTTCGTCCCCTGCACCACATTGTGGTGGGTCGAGGGCGACGACTACCTGGGCCGGATCGCGATCCGACACCGTCTCACCCCGTCCCTGCTCGAGGTCGGCGGCCACATCGGATACGACGTGCGGGCCAGCGCCCGCCGGCGCGGACACGCCACCGCCATGCTGGGCGCGGCGCTGCCGGTGGCGTACCGGCTCGGCATCGTCTCCGCGCTGGTCACCTGCGACACGGACAATGTGGCCTCGCGGCGGGTGATCGAACGCAACGGCGGCATCCTGGAGGACGAGCGGCAGGGCAAGCTCCGGTTCTGGGTGCCGACGGCCCCGGTCACGACGCCCGGATGACGGTGCAGATGGCCGGGCCGTCGTCGGTGGCGCGCAGCAGGTAGCGGTAGCGCTCGCCGGACACCGCGCGCCCCTGGCTGTCCAGGAACTCCCACTGCACGGCGACCATGGTGAGCAGCGCGGAGACCGGCTCCACGTCCTCGATCAGCGCGTTCGCGGCGACCAGCTCCCGCTCCTGGTAGTCCGGCGCGGCGCCGAGGAAGGAGAGGGCCACGGCGGCCATCGTGCTGAACGAGAAGCTGTACGTGTCGGCGACCACCAGGCCCGGCAGCGCGTAGCAGCCGGCGATGGCGGGTACGTCGCCGGCGGTGAGCGCCACGCCGTACCGGTCGAAGAAGTCGGTCAGCGTGTCGAGATCGGTGGAGGCTCTCACGGCGTCACCAATTGCCGCCGCCGGCCACCGGCAAACCTCAGCGCGACGGAATGCACACCTCGATCTCGGCGCCGAGCTTGGCGGCGCCGGTCAGGCCGAGGTCGTCACCGCTCCAGAACCGTCCCGGGTCGTACCAGTTCGGACGGCGTCCCGCCGGCAGCAGCCCCATCGCCTCGTAGGTCACCGCCACCACCTCGGCGCAGTACGCGGTCTCCAGCGCCCGGTCGGACACGGGAGCGCCGGACCGCTCCCGGCGCCCCGGCAGCGGCAGCTGCGGCACCCGCGGCACCCGGCCCCGGGCCCAGCGCCAGGCGAGCTGGGCGGTGGAGGGGAAGGGCGTGCCGTCGAGCCGGGCCACGGTGCGCAGCACCGCCTGCTCCATGTCGGCGTCCGCCGGCGGGTCGAGCTGACGCAGCCAGCCGCGCTGGCCGTACCGGTTCGCCCAGACGCAGACCGCGTCGCGCAGGTCGTGCAGCTGCACGCCACGCTGGTGGGTGCCGGTCCACATGTCCGGCAGCGACCGGCCGAGCTCGGCGTGCCACATCAGCGGCGGCATGTCGTCGAGCACCACCGCCATGCCCACGTGGTTGACCGGGCTGTTGGTGGTGAGCTGGATCGCCCGGTCGGGCACGCTGCGGCCGCGGAAAACCCAGAGGTCTCCGGTACGGGTCAGGTCCACGGCCTCGTCCAGGCTGATGCTCATGAGCGTCTACCCTAGGCCGATGCGGCAACGGATGCGGTGGTGGAAGGTCCTCGGGCTGGCCGGCCTGGCCGGGGTGGCGGCGTCCGGGGTGGTCATCGCCCGGGCCGAACGACGCCGCCGGGCGTACACCCCGGAGGAGATCCGGGAGCGGTTGCGCGAACGGCACGCGCAGGCGACCGGCGTCAAGAAGCCCACCGAGCCGGCCTGACACCCCGCTCCGCGCACTCCCCTGTGGAGGGTCGACGGGGCAGTTGGCCAGGGGTTACCTGGCTACGATGCGGCCATGAAGCCATTCACCGAGATGCCTTTCGTCCTCTCTCCACCGCCCGCGCCGGTCGAACGGCACGGCGAGGTCGACCTGCACCTGCCGGCTGGCGAAGGCCCCTTCCCCGCCGTGGTGGTGGTGCACGGCGTGCCGGTCCCGCCCGGCACGCCCGACCTCCGCGACGTGCCGCTCTACCGCGGCTACGGCGCGCTCCTGGCCGAGCAGGGCCTGGTCGCGGGGCTGGTGAACTACCGGGTGAACGCCTTCTCCGAGATGCCGGCCACGGCCGACACCCTCGCCGCGATGGTCGAGCAGGTCCGGGCCGACCCGCGGGTCGACGCCGACCGGGTGGTGCTCTGGTTCTTCTCCGGCGGCGGCCTCTTCATGGCGGACTGGCTGCGCGACCCGCCGCCGTGGCTGCGCGGGATCGCGGCGACCTATCCGCTGCTCGTCCCGCTGCCCGGCTGGGAGGTCGACAAGCGCTTCCTGCCGGTCGAGGCGGTCGACTCCGGCGCGGAGGTGCCGCTGGTGCTGACCCGGGCGGGGCGGGACCGGCCCGAGGTCCTGGCCGGCATCGAGGCGTTCCTCGCGGCGGCCGAGGGTGCCGGCAGGTCGGTCCGGCTGATCGAGGTACCGGACGGGCAGCACGCGTTCGAGATCCTCGACCGGACCGAGGGGTCCGTTGCGGCCGTCCTCGCCGCGCGGGACGCGGTCGTCGACCTGCTCCGCGCCGCTTGATACCGCGTGCGTCCCCGTCTGCGGAGGGACGACGAACGCCGGAGCCGGACGGCACGCGCCAACGGACGGATGACCAGACTGTCGTCCGCTACTCAGCTGCCCTGGGGCAGGGACTCGCCGAACACTCCTTGCTTGGTGTCAGATCCACCGGGTCGAAACAGCAGCACGGGTGGCCAGGGCGGGGCGGCCCAACCTGGTGTGACGTCGGGCTGACGGTGGAACGACGGTGGGGGCGTGGGCGAGTGGTCCCGCCCACCGTCGGGCCAGGTGGCCCCGCCCACCGTCGGTCAGGTCGGTGCGGATGATGCCGGGGGCGACGGCGTGGCCCCGCCCACCGTCGGGCCAGGTGGGTCCCTCCCGCCGTCGGGCCGGGTGATCCCGTCCACCGTCGGGCCGGGTACTCCCCCCGTCGGGCCGGGTGGTCCCGTCCACCGTCCGGGCCGGGCGTTCCCGTCCACCGTCCGGGCCGGGCGTTCCCGTCCACCGTCGGGGCCGGGTGGTCTCGCCCGCCGCTACAAACTTGATGACGCGAACGAATCGCGGATGCCCGTCACGCCTCGG
>NZ_JBAKHO010000067.1:0-25384 GCF_036902735.1 Micromonospora lacuserhaii
GTCGACAACCTCGCCGACTGGATCGCCACCCGCGGCTACACCACCTCCTGACGGGTGCGCACAACCAACGAAGGGCCGGCCCTCACGGGCCGGCCCTTCGTCGTATGCGCAGGATCAGCCGCCGGAGTCGGCCAGCTCCGCGCCCTCGGGCACGGTGTCGTCGTCGCGGCTGGCCAGCCAGCCGTCCGGCAGGAAGACCTTGCCCGGCGAGTTGGTACGCCCCCGGGGCTGGCCCAGCGTGGCCACCGGGAACGGCTCGGCCGGGTCGAGCTTGCCGAGTAGGTCGTCGAGCTGCGCCAGGCTCTCGATCATGGCCAGCTCCCGACGCAGCTCGCTCCCGACGGGGAAGCCCTTGAGATACCAGGCGACGTGCTTGCGGAAGTCGGTGCAGCCGTCCCGCTCGCCCCTGGCCGGGTTGCGCGCGCCCACGGTGAACTGGTCGACCAGCAGCTCGGCGTGGCGGCGCATGGTGGCCGCCACCTCCCCGAGGTTGGGCAGCCGCCGCTCCGGGCGCCCGTCGAAGGCGGCCTCCAGGTCGGCGAAGAGCCACGGCCGGCCCAGGCAGCCACGGCCGATGACCACCCCGTCCACCCCGGTGTGGGCGACCATCCGCAGCGCGTCGTCGGCCTCCCAGATGTCGCCGTTGCCCAGCACCGGCACGTCGAGGGCCTGCTTGAGGGTGGCGATCGCGTCCCAGTCGGCGGTGCCGGAGTAGCGCTGCGCGGCCGTACGCCCGTGCAGGGCGACCGCCGCCACCCCGGCGTCCTGGGCGGCGAGACCCGCCTCGACGTACGTCAGATGGTCGTCGTCGATGCCCTTGCGCATCTTCACGGTGACCGGCACCCCGGCGGGTGACGCGGCGTCCACCGCGGCCTTCACCAGCCGGGCGAAGAGCCGCCGTCGCCACGGCAGGGCCGACCCGCCGCCCTTGCGGGTGACCTTCGGGACCGGGCAGCCGAAGTTCAGGTCGATGTGATCGGCGAGGTCCTTCTCCACCACGATCCGCACGGCGGCGGCGGTGATCTCCGGGTCGGTGCCGTAGAGCTGGAGGCTGCGCGGCTTCTCGTTGTCGCCGAAGGCGATCATGCGCAGCGTCTTCGGGTTCCGCTCGACCAGCGCGATGGTGGTGATCATCTCGCAGACGTAGATGCCACCGCCCTGCTCCCGGCAGAGCTGCCGGAAGCCGACGTTGGTGATGCCGGCCATCGGCGCGAGCACCACGGGCGGCCACACCTGGTGGGGGCCGATGGTGAGCGGGCGGAGGACGGGGGCGGCGGAACTGGTCACGTACCCAAGAATCCCATGCCGACGGCGACCCGCCAGCGCCCGGTGGCCGGTCGCCGCAGCGATGGTGAGCGAACTCGCACCGCGACGGCGACCGGCGTACGGATCAGTACGTGCCGGGCTCGGACAGGATCAGCCCGCAGACGTCCACGATGACCGAGGTGGCCGAGTGGACGTAGATGCCGAACGACAGCGGGGTGCCGTTGTAGCTGCCCAGCTGCACCTCGACCAGGTTCGACAGCACCTGGTTCGGCCCCCACCAGTTCAGCGAGGACGTCCCCGGCTTGGCGATCGAGGAGCTGTACGCGGTGAGGAAGCCGCCGGAGACCGTCCCCGCCACCGTGATGTTGACGTACGCCGCGGTGGCCTTCTCGGCCAGCGCCGGCGGCACGTTCTTCACCGTCACGTGGATGATCTTGCCGGCGCCGAGCTTACCGGAGAGCACGTTCCCCGCGCCCGTGACCACGTTGGCGCTGTAGGTGGCCATCGAGCGGGTGTCCAGGATGCGCTTCGGCGCGGTGGCCAGCGTCCGGTTCGCCCAGCGGGACGTGTTGACGTACTGCTTCGTCCCGGCCTTGCCGCCGATGACCAGGTCGCCCGAGTCGTTGATCGCCAGCGAGCCGGTGGGCAGATCAACCGGGATCGACGCTTCCGGGGTGGGAGCGAGGATCAACGGCGGGCGCCCGTCGCCGTGGGTGAGGGTCAGGGTCGGGGTCGCCGACGAGCCGCCGACCAGCAGCGTCTCGGCCGTGCCGGCGTCGTTGGGCTGCCCGGCGAGCACCGGATCGCCGGCCGCCGCCTCCGCCGGCGTGGCGACGACGGCCGCGACCCCGACGCCGGCGCCGACCGCGAGGCCGCCCTTCACGATCCGTCGACGGGTGGTCGAGGAGCTCTGGTCGCTGGTCATGCTGCTGCTCTCCTCGTGGTCACGCACCGGTCCGCACCTCGCGGTCACCGCGCTCGGCGGCCTCCTTGATCACCTGGGCGCGCACTCCGCTGGTACCGGAGTCGGCGGCGAGGCGGTCGCCCGAGACGGCCTTCACATTGTTGATCACGGCCGAGTCCGGGTGGAACACCAGCAGGCCGGTGACGTCGAGGATCACCGCCGTCGCGCCCACGGCCACCCAGATGGCCACCACGTCCTCGTAGTACTCCCCGGCGTCGGTCTCGTACGCGCCGAGCTGAGAGATGACGCCGTTGGAGAGCAGCTGGCCGGCGCCCCACCAGTTGATCGTCGAGGCGGTGGGCAGCTCGCCCCGGCCCCAGACCGTGGCGAACCCGCCCCGCGCGGTGTTGGCGACGGTGACGTTGCCCATCAGGCCGTCGCCGTAGTCGACGATGTCGCGCAGGTGCACGACCAGCAGGGTGTCGGGGAGCACCCGGCCCTGCGAATCGACCCGGTTGGCACCCTCGAGGAGCCGGGCGCGGCCGGCCGCACTGCGACTGTCGAGCACCCGGGTCGGCGGGATCGGCACCAGCATGGTGGCGTTCGCCGTGGTCAGCGTCTCGTGCTGCACCACCGCGCTGTTGACCACCTGCTGCACCCCCAGGCCGTCGGCGGTGGAGATCAGCCCACCGCCCCAGCCGTAGGTGGGGGTCCTGCGCGTCAGCTGCAGGGTCGCGCCGGTGGTGTTCTGCAGGGCCAGCGTGGCGGCCCCGCCCTCGGCGGCGCTGGTCACGCTGGTGTGCAGGGTGCCCGTGGTGGTCCCGCCCAGGACGACCGGGTCACCGGTCGCGGCGGCGGCGGGCGTGGCGTTGGCCGCGGTCACCGCCGTGGCGGCGACCGCGGCGCCACCGGTGACGGCGGCGCGCCGCAGCAGGGTGCGCCGCGAGGCGGAGCGGTCAGGTTCGGACGACGTCATTCTTCATTCCCCCGTTGGCTGGGTTGACGGGCGGCGGGTGGCTGCCGACGCGCGGTGCGCGCGTCCGGGCCGCCTAGGCACGGCTGACGAGCACCTGGCTCGGGTGGCCGACCAGCAGGCTGGTCATGTCGAGGATCACGTGGGTCGGCGAGGCGGTGGCCTGGAGCGTCAGCACGCTGCGGTACGCCCCGACGGCACCGAGTTCGGTGAAGAGGAAGTTCGACAGGACCTGCCCGCTGGTCCACCAGTTCACCGTGGAGGTGGCCGGCTTGGTGCCACTGCCCCACACGGTCAGCACGCCGCCACCGGTCATCCCGGCCACGGTCACGTTGCCCTTGAGCGCGTAGCCGTCCCGGACGTAGCTGTCCAGGCTGAGCACGATCGGCTTGCCGGGAACCAGCCGGCCGCTGGAGTCGAGGTCGCCCGCACCGGAGACGATGGCGCGCCGCAGGTTCGGGTCCCGGGTGTCCAGCACCCGCGTCGGCGCGACCGCCACCGAGGTGGTCGCCCACTCCGACGTCCAGGCCCAGCCGACGGTGGCGTTGTCGACGTTGTCCACGCCGGCCTTGACGAACAGATCACCCTGATTGTCGACGGCCAGCGTGCCGAGCTCCGAGTCGAACACCTGCGGGTAGAGGCTGTCGCCGGGCACGAGCCGCAGCGGCGCACCCGCGGTGTTCCCCAGTACCAGCGTGCCGTTGCCGTTCGTGGCGTTCACCGTGGTGGTGGTCGGGCCGGCGTCGTTGGTCGTACCCATGATGAGGTTGTCACCCGGGGCGGCCTGGGCCGTGCCGGGCAGCCCCACGGCGGCGGCGACACCCGCGCCAGCGGTGGTGGCGGCGGCCGTGGCGGCGCGGCGCAGCAGGCGCCGGCGCTTCGGGTCGTGGTCGTGGTCCTGTTGCGACGCGCGCGTCATGCACACTCCCCCGTGACGAGATTCAACGCCGGGAATGCTCGCACGAGTTGACAGCCAGCTCAACCACCGGTCCGGCCGGTCGGCCCATTGGTCCGGATGGCCCGAAAAAAGAGCGACGGCCCCGCCCCGGCGAACGGGGCGGGGCCGTCGGACGCCTCGGTCAGCAGCCGGGCAGGCGCTCGATCAGGTAACGCTCGACCTGGTCCAGGGCGACCCGCTCCTGGGCCATGGTGTCCCGGTTGCGCACGGTCACCGCGTCGTCGGCGAGGGTGTCGAAGTCGACGGTGACGCAGAACGGGGTGCCGATCTCGTCCTGCCGGCGGTAGCGGCGGCCGATCGCCTGCGAGTCGTCGAACTCGACCACCCAGCGCTTGCGCAGCTGGGCGGCGAGGCCCTTCGCCTTCGGGGAGAGGGCCTCGTTGCGGGACAGCGGCAGCACCGCCACCTTCACCGGGGCCAGCCGCGGGTCGAAGCGCATCACGGTGCGCTTGTCCACGCCGCCCTTGGTGTTCGGGGCCTCGTCCTCGTCGTACGCCTCGAGCAGGAAGGCCAGCACCGCGCGGGTGAGGCCGGCGGCCGGCTCGATCACGTACGGCATCCAGCGCTCGCTCTTGGCCTGGTCGAAGTAGGACAGGTCGACGCCGGAGTGCTTGCTGTGCGTGGAGAGGTCGAAGTCGGTGCGGTTGGCGATGCCCTCCAGCTCGGCGAACTCGGTGCCGCCGAACTGGAATCGGTACTCGATGTCGACGGTGCGCTTCGAGTAGTGGGAGAGCTTCTCCTTGGGGTGCTCGTAGAGGCGCAGGTTGTCGGCGGAGAGGCCGAGGTCGAGGTACCAGTTCCAGCGCTCCTGGAGCCAGTACTCGTGCCACTGCTCGTCCGAGCCCGGCTCGACGAAGAACTCCATCTCCATCTGCTCGAACTCGCGGGTCCGGAAGATGAAGTTGCCCGGGGTGATCTCGTTGCGGAACGACTTGCCGGTCTGCGCGATGCCGAACGGCGGCTTCTTGCGGGCGACCGTCTCGACGTTCTTGTAGTTGACGAAGATGCCCTGGGCGGTCTCCGGGCGCAGGTAGTGCATGCCCTCGTCGCTCTCCACCGGGCCGAGGTAGGTCTTCATCAGGCCGTTGAACATCTTCGGCTCGGTGAAGGTGCCCTTGTTGCCGCAGTTGGGGCAGTTCAGCTCCTGGAGCGAGGTCAGCGGCTTGCCGTGCTTCTCGGCGTACGCCTCCTCGAGGTGGTCCGCGCGGAACCGCTTGTGGCAGGACTGGCACTCGGTCAGCGGGTCGACGAATTCGGCGATGTGGCCGGAGGCCTCCCAGACCTTGCGGGCCAGGATGACCGCGGAGTCCAGGCCGACGACGTCGTCGCGCTGCTGGACCATGGTCTTCCACCACTGCCGGCGGACGTTTTCCTTCAGCTCCACGCCGAGCGGACCGTAGTCCCACGCCGACCGGGTACCCCCGTAGATCTCGCTGGAGGGGAAGACGAAGCCTCGGCGCTTGGCGAGACTGACGACGGCGTCGATACGATCGGCTGGCATGTTTCCTCCTACGCCGGCTGGCGGTCGGCGGGGACGCGATGTGGACGGAACGAACACTTCGGGACAACGGTACGACCAGCGGCGCCCCGAGCCCAGCAGAATACTCCGGACGGGTCAGCTGACCCCGCAGACCTCCATGCCGCCGGTCTGCTGGTCGGCGGCGAGGGTGACCTGCTGGGTCTCCCGGCCGCCGCCGCTGAGGGTCACGTCGACCGGCACGGTCAGCGCCGTCGGGTCCACCTCACCGACCCGGTAGGCGGCCACCGCCGGCTCGTCGGCCACCCGCTGGGCGAAGTCCGCCCGCGACTCGCGCCGCTGCGCGTCGTCGCAGAGCTTGTCGTACGCCTTGCCGAACTCCCGCTCGACCAGCGCCCGGTAGTAGGAGTCGGTGACCGACTTGCCCTGCTCCTCGACGGCCTGCACGTTGCTGACGACCAGGCCGATGGCGGCCGCGCCACCCCCGCCGCAGCAGATCAGCAGGGCGAGCGCGCCCACGCCGAGCCCCAGCCAGAGCCGGACCCGGCCGCCCTCGGTCGGCGGCGCGGCGAACGGCGGGACCACCCCGGGCCCCGGCGGCGGGCCGGGCACCCCCGGGTCGCCCCCGGACCCGGGCGGCGGGGTGCCGTCCCGGCCGGGGATCGAGGGGTACGGCGGTGGGGCTGCCGGGCCGGGAGCGGTCATAGGAGCAGGGTAGTGCCCGCCGTCTCAGCGGTGCGGACTCGTGGCCCGATCACTGGTGGCCACCACGACCTCACCGCCCGGGGCGGCACTGGCCAGCGTCTCGTACGCGGACGGCTCGTCGAGCGACTCGGCGAGCAGCGGCACCGCGGCGATCTTGACGTCGAAGCCGCCGAGCGCCCGCCGGTAGGTGCCGACCGACTCCCACTCGGTGACCAGGCACCAGTGCCGGGGGTCGTCGAGCGCCCGGAGCAGCTCACCGCGCAGGTAGCCGGGGCGGGCGGCGAGCGCGGTCAGGGCGGCGTGCGCCCGGGTGGCGAAGTCGTCCGCGCCATCGACGTCGACCACGAACCGGTTGGTCACCAGCACGGGGTTCCTCCTCGTAGAGTCTGTGGGATGCAGCGTACGCAGAGCCTCCTGCTGGCCCGGCTGGCCCGGGCGAATCCGACGTCGGTGTTCCTCGCCACGCTGGTCGTGGTGCTGGTGGCGTTCTTCGCGCCGGGGCCGGTCGGCGGAGTGCTGCTGCTGGCGCTGGCGGCCGGGCTGGGCTTCCTGCTGGCCACCACCTGGCCGGTGCAGACGCCGCGGACCCGGGCGCTCCGACTCGTCATGCTGACGTTGTTGATCGCAGTGGCCCTGGTCAAGCTGCTCTGACATGCAATCATGCGTTTTTGACAATCATTGTCGTTGCCACGGACAGTTGACGACATGACCGTCCGCTCCGTGTCCCGCGCCCTGACCGCCGCCGCCGTAGTGCTGGCCCTCGGCGGCGCCGCCGCCTGCTCCACCGACGGCGCCGGCGCCGACCCGGACCGGGTGGACGTGGTGGCGGCCTTCTATCCGTTGCAGTTCGTGGCGGAGCGCGTCGGCGGGGACGCCGTCCGGGTCACCAACCTGGCCAAACCGGGCGCCGAGCCGCACGACCTGGAGCTCAACCCGGGCCAGGTGGGCCAGGTCAGCGAGGCCGAGGTCGTCGTCTACCTCAAGGGCTTCCAGCCGGCGGTGGACGAGGCCGTCGACCAGAACGCGGCGAAGCGCGCGTTCGACGTCGCCACCGTCCAGCCGCTGCTGACCGGCGCGGCCGGCGGGCACGAGCACGAGGGTGAGGCCGGTCACGCCGAGCAGGAGTCCGGCGGCAGGGACCCGCACCTCTGGCTCGACCCGACCCGGCTGGCCACCGTCGCCGACCGGCTCGCCCAGCGGCTCGGCCAGGTCGACCCGGACCGGGCCGCCGACTACACCGCCCGGGCCACCGCGCTCGGCGGCGAGCTGAAGAAGCTCGACACCGACTACACCGCCGGCCTGAAGACCTGCCAGCGCCGGGAGATCGTGGTCAGCCACACCGCCTTCGGCTACCTCGCCGAGCGCTACCGGCTGGAGCAGGTCGGCCTGACCGGCCTCACCCCGGACACCGAGCCCTCCCCGCAGCGGCTGGCCGAGGTCGCCCGGGAGGCCCGGGAGCACGGCGCCACCACGATCTTCTTCGAGACGCTGGTCAGCCCGAAGGTCGCCGAGACCATCGCCGCCGAGGTCGGCGCGAAGACCGCCGTCCTCGACCCGCTCGAAGGGCTCTCCGGTGACGGCGGCGGCGACTACCTTTCGGTGATGCGCACCAACCTGGCCACCCTGCGGACCGCGCTGGGGTGCTCGTGACCACGCCGGTGATCCACGTCGCGCACGCCGCGGCCGGCTACGACGGCCGCCCCGTGCTGCGGGACGTCTCGCTGACCGTCACCGCCGGCGAGGTGGTGGCCGTCCTCGGCGCCAACGGCTCCGGCAAGTCCACCCTGATCCGCGCCGTGCTCGGGCTGGTCCCGCTCGGCTCCGGGTCGGTGGAGCTCTTCGGCACCCCACTGCGCCGGTTCCGGCAGTGGCAGCGCATCGGGTACGTCCCGCAGCGGCTCGGCGCCGGCAGCGGCGTACCGGCGACCGTGCGCGAGGTGGTCGCCTCCGGCCGGCTGGCCCGCCGGGGCGTGCTGCGCCCGCCGGGCCGCGCCGACCGGGTCGCGGTCGACGCGGCACTGCACGCGGTCGGCCTCGCCGACCGGGCGGGCGACCCGGTGTCCACCCTCTCCGGCGGCCAGCAGCAGCGCACCCTGATCGCCCGGGCGCTGGCCGGGCAGCCGGAGCTGCTGGTGCTCGACGAGCCGACCGCCGGTGTCGACGCGGCCAGCCAGGAGGCGTTCGCGGGGGCGCTCCGCGACTTCACGGCCGGCGGCGGCAGCGTGCTGCTCGTCGCCCACGAACTGGGCCCGCTGCGCCCGCTGATCAGCCGGGCGGTCGTCGTCCACCAGGGCGGCATCTGCCACGACGGCGCCGTGCCCGAACCGGCCGGCCACCACGCGGAGCCCGACCACGACCACGTGCACCCGCACGGTCCCGAGGAGCCCGCCGGGCTGTGGAGCAGCTGACATGAGCCTCTTCCAGTACGACTTCATGTGGCGGGCGCTGCTCGGCGCGCTGGTGATCGGGCTGGCCGCCCCGGCGCTCGGCATCTACCTGGTGCAGCGGCGGCTGGCCCTGATCGGCGACGGCATCGGGCACGTGGCGCTGACCGGTGTCGGCGCCGGCCTGCTGCTCAACCGCTCCCCGGTGGTGGTGGCGGTGATCGCGGCGACCCTCGGCGCGATCACCATCGAGCTGGTCCGGGCCCGCGGGCGTACCTCCGGGGACCTGGCGCTGGCGCTGCTCTTCTACGGCGGCATCGCCGGCGGCGTGATGCTGGTCGGGCTCTCCGACGCCAGCAGCGCCAACCTCAACGCGTACCTGTTCGGGTCGCTCACCACCACCTCGAAGACCGACCTGGCCACCATCGCGGTGCTCGGCGCGGCCATCGGCGTCACCATGCTGGCGCTGCGCCCGGCGCTCTTCGCGGTCTGCCACGACGAGGAGTACGCCCGGGTCTCCGGGCTGCCGGTGCGGGCGTTGAACCTGCTGCTGGCGGTCGCCACCGCGGTGACCGTGACCATCGCCATGCGGGCCGTCGGAGTGCTGCTGATCAGCGCCCTGATGGTGGTGCCGGTGGCCACCGCCCAGCAGGTGACCAGGGGCTTCCGCAGCACCATGACGGCGGCCATGACGCTCGGTCTCTTCGCCGCCGGCGCCGGGGTCTGGGTGGCCGCCAACGCCGACACCGCCCCGGGCGCCTCGGTGGTGCTGCTGGCGATCGCCTCGTTCCTGGTGGTCGCGGTCGGTGCCGCCGGCTGGCGGGCGCTGCGCCGGCGGGTGGCGCCGGCCGACCTGACGGCCCACGAGCCGCACGAGGTGGTGCTCCGGTGACTCAGGGGCACGGGCTGTCGGCGGTATTGGTTACCGTTGCAACGTGACCGGCAGCAACGGCTATGACGCCTTCGAGGGCGCGGGCGACCTGCTGCGCGCCCTCTCCGCCCCGATCCGGCTGGCGATCGTGAGCGAGCTGGCGCAGGGTGAGAGGTGCGTCCACGAGCTGGTGGAGAAGCTCGGCGCGGCACAGCCGCTGGTCTCCCAGCACCTGCGGGTGCTGCGCGGCGCCGGGGTGGTGCGTGGCTCCCGACGCGGCCGCGAGATCGCGTACGCGCTGGTCGACGAGCACGTGGCGCACATCGTGGCCGACGCGGTCAGCCACGCCGGGGAGGGATCATGACCGAGGGAGCCGTGCGCAACACCCGGCAGCGGTCGGCGGTGAGCGCCCTACTCGCCGAGGTCGAGGGCTTCCACAGCGCCCAGGATCTGCACGCCATGCTGCGCGCCCGCGGTGAACGGGTCGGCCTCACCACCGTCTACCGGACGTTGCAGGGGCTCGCCGACGCCGGCGACATCGACGTGATGCGCCCGCCCGGCGGCGAGCACCTCTACCGCCGGTGCAGCGAGGGCCACCACCACCATCTGGTCTGCCGCGCCTGCGGGCGCACCGTCGAGGTGGCCGGGCCGACGGTGGAGACCTGGGCCGAGCGGGTGGCGGCCCAGCACGGCTACGCCGACGTCAGCCACACCCTGGAGATCTTCGGCACCTGCCCGGAGTGCGCGGGCTGACCACCCGCGCGGGGGGTGCCGGGCGGGCCGTACCGTGGCACGCTGTCCGGCGTGAAGATCTACGCTGACCGTTTTCCGGTCGCCCTCCGTCAGCTCCTGACCGACCTGCTCGTCGTCGTCTGGGTCTATGCGGCGATCCGTTTCGCCCGCTGGCTGTACGACCTGGTGGAGAAGCTCGCCGTACCCGGACGGAAGCTGGAGGGGGCCGGCACCGGCCTCGCCGACAACCTGGCCGACGCCGGCGGCAAGGTCGGCCGGGTGCCGCTGGTCGGCGACGAGCTGACCGGCCCGTTCACCAAGGCCGCCGACGCCGCGCGCGCGGTCGCCGAGGCGGGCCGGGACCAGCAGGACCTGGTCGGCCAGCTCGCCCTGGCGTTGAGCATCGCCGTGCTGGTCTTCCCGCTCGGCCTGGTGCTCTTCGGCTGGCTGCCGTTGCGGCTGCGCTGGATGCGCCGGGCCGCCTCGGCGAAGGCGCTGGCCGTCGCCCCGGCCGGGCGGGACCTGCTGGCCCTGCGGGCGCTGGCCAACCAGCCGCTGCGCCAGCTCACGAAGATCGATCCGGACGTGGCCGAGGCGTGGCGCCGCGGCGACGACGCCACCGTCGACCGGCTCGCCGCGCTGGAGCTGCGCCGACTCGGCCTGCGCGGTGCCCGATAGGGTGTGGCGGTGCTCTGGTTCCTGATCGTCATCGCCGTGCTGCTGCTCGGGTACGCCGCCGTCCTGGTGAGCTTCGTCCGCCGGGGGCGCAAGATCCCGCCGGCGGCCTACCTGGTGCTCGCGGCGTTCAACGGACTGATCCTGGCCGGTGTGCTGGCCTGGGCGATCGCCCGCTGACCGCGCCGGGCCGCGCCCGCGCCGCCCGGATTGCCGGCCGGCCGGCGGGCACGGCGACCGCCGGCTGCGGCAGGTCGCGTCCGCGACCCGCCGCAGCACGTGCCGACGGGCGTCAGCGCGGCGGCGGGATGCGACGCCGGACGTCCTTGGCGGTGGACGGCCCCGGTGACCAGCGGGCCACCCAGGGCGAGTCGGCCGGCGGGGTGATCACGCCCTCCTCGATGCCGGCGTACCGGCCGGCGAGGATCCGCTTCGCGGCCGCCACGTCGACCGAGTCGGTGTTGTCCCAGAGGGCGGTGAAGAGCTGCTCGACCCGGATCCGCGCCTGCCGGCAGAACAGGTCGGCCAGCTCGACGTTCTCCGGGCGGGTGTCCTTCTCCGCATTGGCCCGGACGCAGACCGCGGCCATCGCGAACAGCTCCGCGCCGATGTCCACCACCCGGCCGAGGAACGCCTGCTTGCGCTCCATCTTTCCCTGCCAGCGCGACATCGCGTAGAAGGTCGACCGGGCCAGCTTGCGCGACGAGCGCTCCACCAGCCGCAGGTGCCCGGCGAGCGGCCCGAACTCCGCGTACGCCCCGGGGCTCTGCCCCTTGCCCACCGCGAGGGTCGGCAGCCACTTCGCGTAGAAGGCACCGGCCCGCGCCCCCGCCCTGGCCTTGCGACCGAGCCCGGCGTCCGGGTCGATGATGTCGCCGGCCACCGCGAGGTGCGCGTCGACCGCCTCCCGGGCGATCAGCAGGTGCATGATCTCGGTGGAACCCTCGAAGATCCGGTTGATCCGAAGGTCGCGGACCAGCTGCTCGACCGCGGCCGGGCGCTCGCCGCGGGCGGCCAGCGAGTCGGCCGTCTCGTAGCCGCGCCCGCCCCGGATCTGCACCAGCTCGTCGCCGATCTTCCAGGCCATCTCGCTGGCGTAGAGCTTGACCAGCGCCGCCTCGATCCGGATGTCGTTACGGTCGTCGTCGGCGAGCAGGCAGCAGAGGTCGAGCATGGTCTCCATGCCGTACGTCGTGGCCGCGATGAAGGCGAGCTTCTGCGCGACCGCCTCGTGCTCGCCGACCGGCCGGCCCCACTGCACCCGGTCGGCGGCCCACTCCCGGGCCACGTTCAGCGACCACTTCCCGGCGCCCACGCACATCGCCGGCAGCGACAGCCGGCCGGTGTTCAGGGTGGTGAGCGCGATCTTCAGGCCCTTGCCCTCGCCGCCGATCACGTTCTCCTTCGGCACGAAGACGTCGTGGAAGCGGGTGAGGCTGTTCTCCAGGCCGCGCAGCCCGACGAAGGCGTTGCGCCGCTCGACGGTGATGCCCTCGCTGTCGCCCTCCACCACGAAGGCGGTGATGCCGCCCCGGCGGCCCTCGGCGGCGGGCACCCGGGCCATCACCACCAGCAGCGTGGCGACCGTGCCGTTGGTGGCCCAGAGCTTGACCCCGTTGAGCCGGTAGCCGGTGCCGTCGGCGGTCGGCTCGGCGGTGGTGGCCAACCGGGCTGGGTCGGAGCCGACGTCCGGCTCGGTGAGCAGGAACGCGGAGATTTCGCCGGCCGCCAGCCGGGGCAGGAACGTCTGCTTCTGCTCGTCGGTGCCGAACATCTTCAGCGGCTGCGGCACGCCGATGGACTGGTGGGCGGAGAGCAGCGCGCCGATCGCCGGGCTGACCGAGCCGGCCAGCATCAGCGCCCGGCAGTAGTGCAGGTTGCTCAGCCCGAGGCCGCCGTACTTCCGGTCGATCTTCATGCCGAAGGCGCCCAACCGGGCGAGCCCGTGGAACACCTCGTCCGGGATGGACGCGTCCCGCTCGATCGCCGCGCCGTCCACCTCGGAGCGCAGGTACGCCCCGAACTCGGTGAGGAACGCCTCGGCCCGCTCGACGTCCGCCGGGTCGGACTGCGGCCACGGATCGATCAGGTCGAGCCGGAACCGGCCGAGGAAGAGCTCCTTGCCGAAGCTGGGCCGGTCCCAGGCGGACTCCCGGGCCGCCTCGGCGACCTGGCGGGCCTCCTTCTCGGAGACCTGACCCGCCTCGGCGGGCAACGGCCCGGCGCCGTCCTGGGTGGGTGTGCTGTCCTGCGTCGTGGTCACGGCTGCCCCCTCGAACCTCGGTCCGGCTGCGGAAACGTGCTCGACAAACAGCACGCTACCCCCGGTTGTTACCCAGGGGTAGCGTTGTGTGCACGTCCGATTTTCCAACCGGGTGGCGGTTGCCGCCGCCGCTCAGTCGCCGGCCAGCACCTCCGGCTCGTCATCGTCGTCGTCGATGTCGTCGTCGCCCCAGCTGCGCCGGGCGAACGGCAGGATCATCCAGAAGGTCAGGAACCACAGTCCGGTGAGCCCGCTGAGCACAAAGGCGAGGCCGCGGTCGAGCACGAAGTCGGTGATCAGCAGCACCGCGCTGACCATGGAGACCAGCATGAAGGCGAGGCCGCCGGTGGCCATCCGGTGCGCGAAGCGGACCAGCTCCGGCTTGCGACCCTGGCGGAACAGCGCCCGGTGGAAGGCGACCGGCGAAATGATCATCGCGGTGGCGGCGGCCGCCGACAGCAGCGCGACGATGTAGACGTCCTTCTGGAATTCGGTGGTCCGGGTGAAGCCGTTGCTGAACGGCAGGGTCAGCAGGAAGGCGAAGAGGATCTGCACGCCGGTCTGCGCGACCCGCAACTCCTGGAGCAGGTCGGCGAAGTTGCGCTGCCAGCGCTGCTTCTCGGATTCCTTCGACACGCGCAACCTCCGGTCAGACGGTACTGCCCGTGGGCGTCACCCACGGGCAGCTCCGAACTTCCCCATCGGACGCCGCCGCGAAACCGGTTCAGGAACCCCGGCGGATCCGGCCGGCGTACCGGGCCTCCAGCGCGGCGTTGTGCTCGTCGCCGCCGGCGATGTTGGCCGACAGGTAGACCGGGGGCCGCTCCCCCGCCGCGATCAGCCGGGCCACCGTCTCGGTCACGATCTGCTGCGCCAGCAGGGCCGCGGTGATGGAGGAGACCGCGCCGACCGCGCCGCCGCCCGGCAACGGCAGGGTCGCGTCACCGTACGGGGCGCCGTTGTCGAGCACCACGTCGGCGAAGTCGGCGAGCTTGCGCCCGGACGGGTGCCGCGAGGTCATCCGGCCGGAGTGCTCCGCCGAGGTGATGGCGATCAGCCGGTGGCCGTGTTCCTTCACCACCGAGGCGAACTCCACCATCGCGCCGTTGACACCGGAGTTAGAGGCCAGCACGAAGACGTCCGGCGGGCTGACCGGGGCCAGCTCGTAGAGCCGGTGCGCCACGGCCGGGTCGCGTTCCAGGTGCGGCCCGAGGACGCTGGGCGGCTCCCCGCCGAGCAGCACCAGGTCGCGCAGCGCGATCCGGTTCGTCGGCACCAGCCCGCCGGCCCGGCCGGCGATCTCCATGGCCAGCGCCTCGGAGTGTCCGGTGCCGAAGGCATGGATCACCCCGTCGGCCCGCAGCGCCTCGGCGAGCAGGTCGGCCGCCCGGCCCACCGCCTCCCGCTGGCCGGCCGCCACCCGGGCCATCGTCGCGGTCACCACGGCCAGGTACTCCTCAGCGCTCACCGTCATGCTTCCTCCGCTCTCAGGCCAGCCCACGGGCGCGGGCCAGGATCGCCTCGGCCAGCGGGCCGGGCGCCTCGTCGGGGATCCAGTGGGTGACCCCGGGAAGCGTCACGAACCGGTAGTCCCCCGTCACGTGGCCGGCGCACGCCTCGGCGGCCGTCCGGCCGAGGGCGACGTCCTGGTCGCTCCAGACGTAGGTGGTCGGCACGTCGACCGGGCCGACGGCCTTCATGTCGTCCCCGGACATCGCCCGGTACCAGTTGAGCGCGCCGGTCAGCGCGCCCGGCTCCCGCATCGGCTCGGCGTACCGGGCCACCCGGGCGGCGTCGCCGACGCCGGAGAGCAGCCGGCGCAGGGCGGCGGCCCGCCCCGCCAGCAGCACCTTCTCCGCCATTCCCGTCCGACGAAACAGCACCATGTACGCGGAGCGCGCCTTCTGCCGGGTGTCGTGCTTCAGGGCGTACCCGAAGGCCGCCGGATGGGGCACGGAGACCGCGGTGAGGGTGCGCACCCGGTCGGGGTGCTTCGCGGCGAGGGCCCAGGCGACCACGGCGCCCCAGTCGTGCCCGACCACATGGGCGGCGTCGACGCCCAGCGCGTCGAGCACCGCCACCGCGTCGGCGACCAGTTCGGGGAGCCGGTAGGCGGCGACCTCGGTCGGCCGGGCGCCCGGGGAGTAGCCCCGCTGGTCCGGGGCGTGGGTACGCAGCCCGGCGGCGTGCAGCGCCGGCACCACCTCGTCCCACTCCCCGCCGTGCTGGGGGAAACCGTGCAGCAGGAGGACGGGGTCGCCGTCCTCCGGGCCGCCGGTGCGTACCTCGAAGGTCAGTCCTCGCGCCTCGACCCGCATGATCGGCAGCCTAGCCGCAGCGACCCGCCCGGGCATCCGCCCCGACCGGGCGGCTCGGCCCGGCCCGCAGGTCGGTGCTAGCGTCTGCCGAGACAACTTCACATCCGACAGGGGAGCGCACAGCGCTGAGAGTGCGGGCACCGCCCGCAGACCCTCGAACCTGATCTGGGTAATGCCAGCGCAGGGAGTTCGGTCGACCTCCAGCCGCGCCGCCGTCCGGCAGCAACCGGGCGCGGCGTGCGTCTTCTCCTGGTTCGATCATCTGAACTGGGAGCCATCATGAACCACACGGACAGCAACCGGTGGCGGACCGTCGACATCGTGGTCGCCTCGGTGATCGCCGTCGCCTTCGGCGTCATCTTCTGGGCCTGGGGCCTGGTCTGGAGCGCCACGGACGCCGCATTCGCCTTCTTCCCGCCAGCGCAGACGCTGATCTACGGCGTCTGGCTGGTCCCGGCGGTGCTCGGCGGCCTGGTCATCCGCAAGCCGGGCGCCTCGCTCTACTGCGAGCTGGTGGCCGCGATCGTGTCCGCGCTGCTGGGCAGCCAGTGGGGCGGCATCGTGATCGTGCAGGGCCTGATGCAGGGCGTCGGCGCGGAGCTGGCGTTCGCCGCGTTCCGCTACCGGTCGTTCCGGCTGCCGACCGCGCTGCTGGCCGGCGCGCTGACCGGCCTGAGCGCGGCGATCTTCGACTTCGTCTACTGGAACAAGGCCACCGACCTGACCAGCTACCGGATCCCCTACGCGCTGCTCACCATCGTCAGCGCGACGATCATCGCGGGCGCCGGCTCGTACTACCTGACGGCCGCCCTGGCCCGCACCGGCGTCCTGGACCGCTTCCCCGCCGGCCGAGACCGCGCCACGGTCTGACCGCGTCCCAACCACGTTGATCATGAGGTTGACGGCGATGTGGATCTCCCGAAGTGCCGCCAACCTCATGATCGACGGGGCAGGGTGGGAGCCGTGAGCGCGGTGGAACTGCGCGGGTTCGGCTGGCGGCACGCCGGGCGGAGGGCGTGGGCCGTCCGGGGAGTCGACCTGCGGGTGGAGCACGGGGAGCGGGTGCTGCTGCTCGGGCCCTCCGGGGCCGGGAAGAGCACCCTGCTGACCGCGCTCGCGGGACTGCTGCCGGAGGACTCCGGTGAGCAGGAGGGGACCGTCGAGATCGACGGGCTCGACCCGCGCAAGGACCGGGAACGGGTCGGCATCGTCTTCCAGGACCCGGAGACCCAGCTGGTGATGGCCCGCTGCGGCGACGACGTGGCGTTCGGGCTGGAGAACCGGGGCGTACCGGCGGACGAGATCTGGCCCCGGGTCGACGAAGCGCTGCGTCGGGTCGGCTTCCCGTACCACCGGGACCGGCTCACCGCCGCCCTCTCCGGCGGCGAGCAGCAACGCCTCGCCCTGGCCGGCGCGCTCGCCCTGCGCCCCGGCCTGCTGCTGCTCGACGAGCCGACCGCCAACCTGGACCCGGTCGGCGCCGAGCTGGTCCGCCGGGCCGTCGCCGGCGCGCTGGACGCCGACACCACCCTGATCCTGGTCGAGCACCGGGTCGCCGAGGCGCTGCCGCTGGTCGACCGGGTGGTGGTGCTGGAACCGGGCGGCGGCGTCCGCGCGGACGGGCCACCGGAGGCGGTCTTCGCCGCGCACGGCGACGCCCTCGCCGCCGAGGGCGTCTGGGTGCCCGGCCGGACCATCCCGCCCCGGCACGCCACCGCGCCCGCCGGGGACCGGTTGCTCACCGCCGACCGGCTCGGCCTGCCGCCCCGGCTGGGCGGCACCGACCTGGCGGTACGCGCCGGCGAGGCACTCGCCGTACTCGGCCCGAACGGCGCCGGCAAGTCCACCCTCGCCCTGCTGCTCGGCGGGCTGCTCCGCCCCGGCACCGGCCGGGTCACCGCCACCGACGCGCTGGCCGGCACCGACGCCCGCACTCCCCCGCACCGCTGGCGGGCGCCCGCGCTGGCCCGCCGGATCGGCTCGGTCTTCCAGGACCCGGAGCACCAGTTCGTCACCGGCACCGTCTTCGACGAGCTGGCGCTCGGCCCGCGCCGCACCGGCCGCCCACCGGCGGAGGTACGGTCCACCGTGGACGGTCTGCTGGAACGGCTGCGGCTGACGAAGCTGGCCGGCGCCAACCCGTACACCCTCTCCGGCGGGGAGGCGCGTCGGCTGAGCGTGGCGACCGCCCTGGCCACCGCGCCCCGCCTGGTGATCTGCGACGAACCGACCTTCGGCCAGGACCGGCGGACCTGGCGGGAGCTGGTCGACCTCTTCGCCGACCTGCGCGACGCCGGGCACGGCGTGGTGACGGTGACCCACGACGCGGACTTCGTCGCCGCGCTCGCCGACCGCACCGTCACCCTGCCCGGGCGAGCCGGTCCCGGTGCCGCCACCGTCGGCCCGCGCGCCGCGGACGGTGGCGGGCCGGAGCGTCTGCCGTGATCGGCCTGGAACCGGTCGCGACGCCCGGGGCGCCGCTGGCCCGGCGCAATCCGGTGGCCAAGCTGGCCGCCGCGCTGGTGTTCACGTTCGTGCTGGTCGCCACCCTCGACCCGGTGGCACCGGCGATCGCCATCGCGGTCGAGCTGGCGGTGCTGCCGCTGTTCGGGATCCGTTACCGGGTGCTGGCCCGCCGGGCGCTGCCGCTGCTGGCCAGCGGGCTCGGCATCCTCGTCACCCTGGTGCTCTTCGCCGCCGACCGGTCCGGCCCGGTGCTGCTCGACGCCGGGCCGCTGCTGGTGACGCAGGGCGTCCTGGTCACCGCGCTCGGCCTGGTGCTGCGGACCTTCGCGGTGGCGCTGCCCGGGGTGATCGTCTTCGCCACCACCGACCCGACCGACCTGGCCGACGCGCTGATTCAGAACGCGAAGGCGCCGGCCCGCTTCGCCCTCGGCGCGCTGGCCGCGTTCCGGTTGGTGCCGCTGCTCGGCCAGGAGTGGCAGATGATCGCGATGGCCCGCCGGGCGCGCGGCGTGGACGCCGGGCGCAATCCCGTGGCGAAGCTACGGCTCTTCATCTCGACGGCGTTCGCCCTGCTGGTCGGCGCGATCCGTCGGGGCACCCGGCTGGCGGTGGCGATGGACGCCCGCGGCTTCGACGCCGGCACCCCCCGTACGGTGGCCCGCCGGCAGCACTTCGGCCGGGCGGACTGGCTGCTGATCGCCGCGGCGGCGGTACTGGCCGGCGGCGCGCTGGCGGTCAGCATCGCCCTCGGCGCGTTCCGGCCGCTGATCGGCTGACCGCGGGGGCACGGCCCGGGACACGATGCAGCCACCCGTGCGCCGGACCCCGCCCCGCGCTGCGCCGAGAACCGAGGGCCAGAGCCGGGTGCGGCCGCCCCACCGGGACGACCGCACCCGGACACCGGTCAGCTGCGCCGGAAGGCGTACCGCCGGGTCTGACCGCGGGCGGCGGTGCCGCCCACGCCGCCCCGGACCGGCGGACCGCCGCGCGGCGGCGGGGTGACCGGCGCCGGCCGGGTCGGCTCGGGCTCCGGCGCGGCCGGCAGCTCGACCGGGTGTGACAGCGCAACGGTGAGCGGGTCGACCGGGTCGACCGGTTCGGGCCGCGCGGCGAGCGGGCCGGGCACCGCCGGCGGGGACTTCTTCGGGGACTTCTTCGGGTGTCGCTTGGCGGGCATGCGCCGCCTCCTTCGCGAACGGGACCGCGCCGCCGGGCGGGCGGTCGACGGGCAGGGACGACCCGGGCGACCCGACCACGCGGACACCGCGCGAACGGCGGTGGGGATGCGGACGCCCGGAGGGCACGGACCCGCGGCGACAGGCGGCGGGCCGGCTCGGAAGTGAGGGCGTCAGTTGCGCATGCCGGCAGGTTAGCCGCCGGGCGACGCCGGCCGCACCCGATTAACCGGCACAATCGGCGGCATGCTGATCGCGTTCTCGATCACCCCGCTCGGCGTGGGTGAGTCCGTCGGCGACCTGGTCGCCGAGGCCGTCCGGGTGGTCCGCGCCTCGGGCCTGCCGAACCGTACCGACGCCATGTTCACCACCGTCGAGGGCGAGTGGGACGAGGTGATGGCGGTGGTCAAGCAGGCGGTCGACGTGGTCGCCGCGCGGGCGCCCCGGGTCAGCGTGGTACTCAAGGCCGATGTCCGGCCGGGGGTGACCGACGCGCTGACCGGCAAGGTCGCCCACGTCGAGGCACGGCTCGCCGAGGGCTGACCGCCCCGCCGCCGCGACGCCGCGCGCCCCGCCGGTCACCGACCGTCGATGAGACGGCCCACGTCGCCGCCGACCGCGATACGGTCGCAGGACGGGCATGCCGACGGAGGGTGGCGGTACGGATGGTGGAGCGGGCGACGGCGCAGATCGGCGTGACCGGGCTGGCGGTGATGGGCCGCAACCTGGCCCGGAACCTGGCCCGCAACGGCTTCACCGTGGCGGTGCACAACCGCTCGCCGGAGCGCACCCGCAGCCTGGTCACCGAACACGGCGACGAGGGCAACTTCGTGCCGTCGGAGTCCCTGACGGACTTCGTCGCCTCGCTGGAACGCCCCCGGGCGGTGATCGTGATGGTCAAGGCGGGCGGCCCCACCGACGCGGTGATCGACGAACTGGTCCCGCTGCTGGAGGAGGGGGACATCGTCGTCGACTGCGGCAACGCGCACTTCGCCGACACCCGCCGCCGGGAGGAGGCGCTACGGGCCCACGGGCTGCACTTCGTCGGCACCGGCGTCTCCGGCGGCGAGGAGGGCGCGCTGCGCGGGCCGAGCATCATGCCGGGCGGCTCGGCGGAGTCGTACCAGAAGCTCGGGCCGATGTTCGAGAAGATCGCCGCGCAGGTCGACGGCACCCCGTGCTGCCGGCACATCGGGCCGGACGGCGCCGGGCACTTCGTCAAGATGGTCCACAACGGCATCGAGTACGCCGACATGCAGCTCATCGCCGAGGCGTACGACCTGCTGCGGGCGGGGCTGTCGGCGAGCCCGGCGGAGATCGCGGAGATCTTCCGGGAGTGGAACACCGGCGAGCTGGAGTCCTTCCTCATCGAGATCACCGCCGACGTGCTGGCGCACACCGACGCGGCCACCGGCAAGGCCTTCGTGGACGTGGTGCTCGACCAGGCCGAGCAGAAGGGCACCGGCCGGTGGACGGTGCAGATCGCGCTCGACCTCGGCATCCCGATCACCGGCATCGCCGAGGCGACCTTCGCCCGGTCGCTCTCCGGCCACGCCGACCAGCGTGCGGCGGCCCGCCGGGCGTTCCCCGACGCCGGCGAGAAGTGGCAGGTCGAAGACCGGGACGCCTTCGTCGAGGACGTCCGGCGCGCGCTGCTGGCCAGCAAGATCGTCGCGTACGCGCAGGGCTTCGACCAGATCCGGGCCGGCAGTGACGAGTACGACTGGGACATCGACCTGGGCGGCACCGCCACCATCTGGCGGGGCGGCTGCATCATCCGGGCCCGCTTCCTGGACCGGATCCGGGAGGCGTACGACGAGCAGCCGGAGCTGTCGACGCTGCTGGTGGCGCCGTACTTCGCCGACCGGGTCAGCGCCGGCGTGCCGGGCTGGCGGCGGGTGGTGGCGGACGCGGCCCGGGCCGGCGTGCCCACCCCGGCGTTCTCATCGTCGCTGGCCTACTTCGACGCGCTGCGCGCGGAGCGACTGCCGGCGGCGCTGATTCAGGGGCTGCGGGACAACTTCGGCGCGCACACCTACCGTCGGGTGGACCGGGAGGGCTCGTTCCACACCCTCTGGGCGGGCGACCGCTCCGAGGTGGCCGGCTGAGGGCGCACGCCCGGCACCGCGGCGCGTCGCCACGCCGTCAGGCGAGATTGGCGTGCATCTCCCAGACCAGGATCTCGGCCGGCTCGGCGGCGCTGACCCGCTGACCGCCGGTCATCGTGATCCGGGCGGCGTCGCCCTCGCCGAGGTGTCCGCTGCCCTCCAGGGTGACCGCGCCGCTGGGCACGTAGAGGTGCAGGAAGGGGGCGTCGGGGAGGGTGACCTCGTCGCCGGGGGCGAGCCGGGCGGCGTGCAGGGCGGCGTACCGGTTGCGGATCCGGATGGCGGACGCGCCGTCGTAGCGTTCCATCCCCGAGGCGACCGGGACGAGGCCGCCGCGGAGCAGCTCGTCGCCGATCTCCAGCTGCTCGTAGCCGGGGTCGACGCCCTCTTCGTCGGGGAGCACCCACATCTGCACGAAGTGGACCGGGTCCTGGTGCGGGGCGGTGTGGTCCAGCCGCCAGGAGTCGTTCTTCTCGGAGTGCAGGATGCCGGTGCCGGCGCTCATCCGCTGGGCCAGCCCGGGATAGATGACGCCGGAGTGGCCGGTGGAGTCCTGGTGCACCAGGGAGCCGCGCAGCACCCAGGTGACGATCTCCATGTCCTCGTGCGGGTGGGTCTCGAAGCCGGTGCCCGGGTGGACCACGTCGTCGTTGTTGACCAGCAGCAGTCCGTGGTGGGTGTTCGCCGGGTCGTAGTGCCGGGAGAACGAGAAGGAGTGCTTGGAGTCGAGCCAGGAGAGCCGGGTGGCGAACCGGTCGGCGGCTCGCCGGACGTCCACCGCCGGCGCGGGGGCCAGGGCCGTCACCACGCACGCTGCCCGGTCTCGGTGGGCGCCCAGGTCAGCGCCGGCTCCCCGTTGGCCAGCTCGGCGATCTCCCCGGCCCGTACGGCGGGGGCGTGCCCCAGCTCCGTGCAGTGCTGCTCGGCGATCTCCGCGCAGATGGCCGCCACCTGCTCACACATCGGGCTGCCGAGATCCGCCGCGTTCAACGCCATGATCATCTTGTACCGCAGGTCCGCCATTGCCCACCCCCACCCGATCCTACGTGGATCATGGAGCCGTGGGAGCCGGTTACGGACCGCGGTGCGGCACCGGACACGACGACGGCGCCGCACCCCGCAAGGGGGCGGCGCCGTCGGGCGATCGCGTCACCAGAACCGGCGGCGCTTGGCCTTCTGCGGGCGCAGCATGTCGGCGCCCTTGTTGAGCAGGCGGCTCACGCCGGTCGGGCCACGCCGGGCCTCCAGCGTGTGGCTGAGCCGACGGGCGCCGGCCGCCGCGAGCGGCACGGCGACCGCCATGACCGCCCACTGGGCAATCCGCTTCTGAATCATGTGGGTTCACCTCCGCGTCGTGTCTGCTGACTGAGGAGGTACCCCACGGAACGGCCGGCCAATCGTGAGCTACGTCCGCGGCGCGACCGGATTGGGCAGGGCGCCGCCGAACCGGCGGTCCCGCTGCGCGTACAGCTCGCAGGCGTACCAGAGGTGCCGGCGGTCGAAGTCCGGCCAGAGCGTGTCCAGGAAGACCAGCTCCGCGTACGCGGTCTGCCAGAGCAGGAAGTTGGAGATCCGCTCCTCGCCGGAGGGGCGCAGGAAGAGGTCCACCTCGGGGATCTCCGGGTGGTAGAGGTACTTCGCGACCGTCTTCTCGGTGACCTTGCCGGGGTCGAGCCGGCCGGCGGCCACGTCCCGGGCGATCGCGGCCGCCGCGTCGGCGATCTCCGCCTGGCCGCCGTAGTTGACGCAGAACTGGAGGGTCAGCGTCGAGTTGCCCCGGGACATCTCCTCCGCGGTCTGCAACTCGGAGATGACGCTCTTCCACAGCCGGCCCGCCCGCCCCGACCAGACCACCCGGACACCGAGGTCGACCAACTGGTCCCGGCGGCGACGGATGACGTCCCGGTTGAAGCCCATCAGGAAGCGCACCTCGTCCGGCGAGCGCCGCCAGTTCTCGGTGGAGAACGCGTACGCCGACAGGTAGGGCACACCCAGCTCGATCGCGCCCTCGATGGTGTCGAAGAGGCTGTGCTCGCCCTGCTCGTGACCCTTGGTGCGGGGCAGGCCGCGCTCCTTGGCCCAGCGGCCGTTGCCGTCCATCACCACGGCGATGTGCTTCGGCAGCGCCTCCGCGGGCAGCGCCGGCGGCCGGGCGCCCGACGGGTGCGGTGTCGGCGGCACCGGCTCGCGCCGGCCGGCCCTCAACGATCGGATCACTCGTTCATCTCCCTGTCCACGCCCTCCGCCCCGGCGCCCGCACCACGCGGCGGCGGGACCGGACCGGCCGCGCCACCGCCCGCAGGCAGCACCGGACCGGCCACCGCACCGCCGGGCGAGGCAGCCGGGCCGGCCGCCGGGGCGCCCCGGTCGACCAGCGGCAGCGAGCGTAGCGCGCGCTCCAGATGCCACTGCAGGTGCGCCGCGACCAGGCCGCTGCACTCCCGGCGTACCCCCGTCTCGGCGGCGTCGGCGACCCGCCAGTCGCCGCTGGTCAGCGCGGACATGAGATCGATGGTGGCCGGGGCCGGGTGGGCCGCCCCCGGGGGCCGGCAGTCCGGGCAGACCGCGCCCCCGGCGGGCACCGAGAAGGCCCGGTGCCGCCCCGGCGTGCCGCAGACCGCGCAGGCGATCAAGGCCGGCGCCCAGCCGGCCAACGTCATCCCGCGCAGCAGGTACGCGTCGAGCACCAGCGTGGTCGCGTGCTCCCCCAGGGCCAGCGCCTTCAGCGCGCCGAGGGTGAGCTGGAACAGCCGCAGCGAGGGCTCCCGCTCGACCGGGGTGAGCCGCTCGGCGGTCTCGGCGATCGCGCTCGCCGTCGTGTAGCGGGGATAGTCGCCGAGGAAGCGCTTGCCGTAGAGGTCGATCCCCTCGACCTGGCTGACCGTGTGCAGCGAGCTGCCGTGGTTGCCCTTCGGATCCCCGGCGAGCTGGAGGTCGACGTGCCCGAACGGCTCCAGCCGGGCGCCGAACTTGCTGGTGGTGCGCCGGATGCCCCGGGCCACCGCGCGCAGCCGGCCGTGCCGGCGGGTGAGCAGGGTGATGATCCGGTCGGACTCGCCGAGTTTCTGCACGCGCAGGACCACCGCGTCGTCGCGGTAGAGCTGTCGGCGGTACCCGGCCATCCGGCCATTCTCCCTCGGGGTCGGAAATCAGGGTCGGTTCGGGGTGGACCGGCGTGACGTCCCGGATGTGCCGCCCCCGGGACCGACCGTAGGTTGCTGGCCATGGCACCGCACCGCACCGCCGTCGCCCTGGGCGCGACCGCCGTCCTCATCCTCACCGCGGGGTGTGACAGCCTCGCCTCCCGGCGGCTGGACTTCGACACCACCGAGTCGGCCACCGTCAGCCGGATCACCGTACTGCCCGGCGCGGGCGACGTGACGGTCCGCGCCACCGGCCCGGCCACCGGGGTACGGGTCAAGCGGGTGCTGCGCTACCAGGGCGACCAGCCCGACACCACGTACGAGATCCGGGGCGGGGAACTGATCCTGGACACCGAGTGCGGCCCGCACTGCTCCGTGTCGTACGAGGTGACCGCCCCGCCCGGGGTGCGGGTGCAGGGCGAGACCGGCTCCGGCGACCTCGTCCTGGCGAAGACCGGCCCGGTCGACCTCCGGCTCGGCTCGGGCAACATCCAGGTGGCCGGCGCGACCGGGGCGGTCCGCGCGGAGACCGGCTCGGGCAACATCGAGGTGCAGGACGTCGCCGCCCCGGTCGACCTGCACGCCGCGTCCGGCGACATCACCGCGCTACGGCTCGGCGGCCAGGTGGCGGCCGAGACCGGCTCCGGCAACGTCACCGTCGAGCTGGACCGGCCCGCCTCGGCGCGGGTCCGGGCGTCCAGCGGAGACGTGGAGCTGGTGGTGCCCGCCGGCCGGTACCGGATCCGGTCCAGCACCGGCTCCGGCGACGCGCAACTGGGCGTCACCGACGACCCGGGGGCGTCGCTGGTGCTGGACGTGGGCACCGGCAGCGGGAACGTGACGGTCAGCCAGCGTTGAGTTCGACCGTGGTCGGCTCCGCCGACCGCTGCGCCGGCACCCGGGCGGCGGCCCCGGCGGGGGCGGGGCTGGTCGGCACGGCGGCGGCGGCCCGGGCCGTACGCGCGG
>NZ_JBAKHO010000068.1:0-24848 GCF_036902735.1 Micromonospora lacuserhaii
CTCCGACACGCTGACCGCCCGGCCGGCGCTGGAGCTGCGGCTCGCCTGACCTCCGTCCCACCACCACCGGGGACCGGGGGCGGGCAGCCGCCCGCCCCCGGTCCCACCAGTCAGAGCCGGGCCAGCGCCCGGCGCAGCGGGTCGAGGCCGAGCGCGCCCAGGTCGAGGGCCTGCCGGTGGAACTCCTTGAGGTCGAAGTCGGCGCCCTTGCGGGCCTTCGCCTCCTCCCGGGCCTGCAACCAGATCCGCTCGCCCACCTTGTACGAGGGCGCCTGCCCCGGCCAGCCCAGGTAACGGTTCAACTCGAAGCGCAGGTTCTCGTCCGGCACCCGGCAGTGCGCCCGCATGAACTCCCAGCCCAGCTCCGGCGTCCAGCGCTCGCCGGGGTGGAAGCCGAACGGGTTGTCCCGCGGGATCTCCAGCTCCAGGTGCATGCCGATGTCGACGATCACCCGGGCCGCCCGGAATGCCTGCCCGTCGAGCATGCCGAGCTTGTCGCCCGGATCCTCCAGGTAGCCCAGCTCGTCCATCAGCCGCTCGGAGTAGAGCGCCCAGCCTTCGCCGTGCCCGGAGACCCAGCAGAGCAGCCGCTGCCAGCGGTTGAGCAGCTCGGCGCGGACCGCCGTCTGCGCCACCTGGAGGTGGTGACCCGGCACGCCCTCGTGGTAGACCGTGGTCACCTCCCGCCAGGTGGAGAAGTCGGTGATGCCCTGCGGCACCGCCCACCACATCCGCCCCGGGCGGGAGAAGTCCTCGCTGGGCCCGGTGTAGTAGATCGCGCCGTCGCTGGTCGGGGCGAGACAGCACTCGATCTTGCGGACCTGCTCGGGGATGTCGAAGTGGGTGCCGTGCAGCTCGGCGATCGCCTTGTCGGCCAGCGCCTGCATCCAGTCCCGGAACGCCTCCTTGCCCTGGATGGTCCGGGCCGGGTCGGCGTCGAGCGCACTCACGGCCTCGTCGACGGTCGCGCCGGGGCCGACGATCCGCCCGGCCACCGCCCGCATCTCGGCCTCCAGCCGGGCCAGCTCCGCGAACCCCCAGGCGTACGTCTCGTCGAGGTCGACCTTCGCGCCGAGGAAGTACTGCGAGGCCAGCTCGTACCGCTCCCGGCCGGCGGCCTGCCGGTCCCGCCCGTGCGGGGCCAGCTCGGTGCGGAGGAACTGCCCGAACTCGGCGGTCGCCGCGGTGGCCGCCGCGGCGCCCCGGCGCAGCTCCGCGCCGAGCGTGCCCTCCACCCCGAGCCGCTCCACCAGCCCGTGGAAGAAGTTGTCACCGTTCGGGTCGGTCCAGATGTCGCACTGCTTGGCGACCTCGACCAGCTGCACCTTCGAGCTGACGTGGCCGGCGGCGGCCGCCTCGCGCAGGGTGGTCTTGTAGCCCTCCAGCGCGCCGGCGAACCGGTTGAGCCGGGTGGCGACGTTGGCCTGGGCCGCCTCGCCCTCGGTGGGCATCAGGTCGAAGACCATCCGGATCTCGTGCAGCCCGCTGGCGATGACGTTGACCTCGCTGGTCACCTCGCCGGCCTCGTACCGGGCGAGGTCCAGGCCGAGGCGCTCCTGCATGGCCTCCTTGGCGGTCCGTTCCGCCTCGGACTGGGGCTCCGCCACGTCCAGGTCGGTCAGCGTCCGCCGGGTCAGCTCGGCCCGGGCCGCGTACCCGTCGGGGGAGAGGTCGTCGAGCTGGTCGTCGTAGCCGGAGATGCCGACGTAGGTGGCGCCGGTCGGGCTCAGCGGCGCCCAGTCGGCCACGTACTGGTTCGCGAGGTCATCGATTCGTCCCACGTGCGAACCCTACGTGACCGACTGGTGCGGATGTCGACCGTGTTTGCCGTGTTCAGCGGAGCAGTTCGGCCCGGCTGCACACCTCCTCGGCCGGTCGACGCCGCCAATGCAAGGCGGTTGCTGTGGCGGTCGACACGGCGTCCGATTTTCGCGGGACTTCGTCGTACGGCTGCGGCAGAGTGCAAGGGGTGATGGCCCACACCACTCCTGACCGCACGGCGCTGCGTAGCTGGCTGCCGGGTTTCCTCGCGCTCGCCGCGATCTGGGGTTCCAGTTTCCTGTTCATCAAGGTCGGGGTCGAGGAGCTGCACCCGCTGCACCTCACCCTCTACCGGGTCGCGACCGGCGCGCTGACCCTGCTGGTGGTGCTCGCCCTGCTCCGCGACCGACTGCCGCGCGAGCCGCGGGTCTGGGCGCACCTGGTGGTGGTCGCCGCGTTCGGGGTGGCGATCCCGTTCACCCTCTTCGGCTTCGGTGAGCAGCGGGTCGAGTCGATGCTCGCGGGCATCTGGAACGCCACCACTCCGCTGATCGTGCTGCCGCTGGCGGTGCTGGTCTTCCGTACCGAGCGGCTGACCGCCCGGGCGGCGGTCGGGCTGGGGCTGGGTTTCCTCGGCGTGCTGGTGGTGCTCGGCGTCTGGGAGGGGGTGGGCGGCGCCCACTTCACCGGCCAGCTGATGTGCTTCGGCGCGGCCGCCTGCTACGGCGTGGCCATTCCGTACCAGAAGAAGTTCATCGCCGGCAGCTCCCACTCCGGGCTCTCCCTGTCGGCGGCGCAGCTGCTGGTCGCCACCGCGCAGCTGGCCGTGGTCGCGCCGCTGGTGGCCGGCGCCCCGCCGGTGCCGACCCGGCTCTCGCTCGACGTGCTGGCCAGCGTGCTGGCTCTCGGCGCGCTCGGCACCGGGTTGGCCTTCGTGATCAACCTGCGCAACATCCGGATCGCCGGGGCGAGCACCGCCTCCACCGTGACGTACCTGATCCCGGTCTTCGCGGTGCTGATCGGCGCGGTGGTCCTCGACGAGCGGCTGAACTGGCACCAGCCGGTCGGCGCGCTGGTGGTGCTGCTCGGGGTCGCCGTGGCACAGGGCCTGGTCGGCCGCCGTCGGCCCCGCACCGCGGTCGCCGCCGGCACGCCCGCGGTGCCGGCCGCCGAACCGGCCGCCGAGCCCGCCGGTCGCTGAGCTCGGCCGGGGTCAGGACCGGCCGTGGGAGCCGGTCCACTTCAGCAGGCGGTCCGCCGTCCAGGTGTTGACCACCCGGTCGGCGGGGACGCCGCAGAGCGCCGCCCGCTCGCAGCCGAACCGCTGCCAGTCGAGCTGGCCGGGCGCGTGCGCGTCGGTGTTGATGGCGAACCGGCAGCCGGCCTCCAGCGCCCGGCGGATCAGCCGCTTCGGTGGGTCCTGCCGCTCCGGCCGAGAGTTGATCTCGACGGCCACGTCGTGCTCCGCGCAGGCCGCGAAGACCGCGTCGGCGTCGAAGTTGCTCTCGGGGCGGGTACGCGCCCGGTGCGCCCGGTCGCCCGGCCCCTTCACCCCGGCCGGCCGGGACGCCACCATCCGCCCGGTGCAGTGGCCGAGGATGTCCAGGTGCGGGTTCGCGACCGCGGCCAGCATCCGCCGGGTCATCTTCGCCCGCTCGTCGTTCAGCCCGCTGTGCACCGAGCCGACCACGACGTCCAGCCGGGCCAGCAGGTCGTCGGACTGGTCCAGCGAGCCGTCGGCGAGGATGTCCACCTCGATGCCGGTGAGGATGCGGAAGCCCTTCGGCAGCGCGTCGTTCACCGCGGCCACGTGGTCGAGCTGCTTGCGCAGCCGGTCGGCGGTCAGGCCCCGGGCCACCTTCAGCCGTGGTGAGTGGTCGGTCAGCACCACGTACCGGTGGCCCAGCTCCACGGCGGCGAGCGCCATCTCCTCGATCGGCGACCCGCCGTCGGACCAGTCGGAGTGGGTGTGGCAGTCGCCGCGCAGCGCGGCCCGCAGCGCGGCGGCCGCGGCGTCCAGGTCGGTGCCCTCGGTGGCGACCAGCCGGCGCAGGTAGACCGGCTCCTCGCCGGCCAGCGACTCGGCGACGCAGCGGGCCGTCACGTCGCCCACCCCGGTCAGCTCGGTGAGCTTCCCGGTGCGGGCCCGCTCGGTGACCTCCTTGGCCGGCAGCGCGGCGAGCGCCGCGGCGGCGGAGCGGAACGCCCGCACCCGGTAGGTGGCCTCGTTGGCCCGTTCCAGCAGGAACGCGATCCGGCGCAGGTCGGCGATGGGGTCCCGAGCGCTCATGCCCTGCAAAATACGCGCCCGCGCCGCCGGTCGCGGGACGACCGGCGGCGCGGGCTGGTGGTGGGAGCGGGGATCAGGAGTACGGCAGCTTCACGACCGACTGGTCGCCGATGCCGAGGGTGGTCGGGTTGACGCCGATCGCCGACCAGACCTCGACCTTGACGGTGCCGTTGGCGAGGTTGCCGAGGGTGCCGACCCCGGAGAGCAGGCCGCTGTTCTGCGTGTAGTGCTCGTAGCCGGGAATCGGATCGGTCGGGAAGTAGCGGTACGTCTCCACCCGGTCGAAGGTGCCGTCGCCGGTCAGGTCGTAGGAGACCCGGGCCTGCACCCCGTTGCCGACCGCCTGGCCGGCGTCGAGGAACAGGTCGAACCCGGTCTGGCCGCCGGACCAGGCGAGGTTCAGGCCGGTGGCGGTGAAGACCGCCGGGTTGTGCGGGGTGCCGTCCCAGTTGGCCCCGCCGGCGCTGGACACCGAGGTGGTGGTGGCGGTGCCGGCCGCCGCGAGTCCGCCGCCGGGGAGCAGGAATCGGGTCGGCGCGTTGCTCGGCGGCGTGGTCGGCTCGGTGGGCGTGGGGCTCGGGCTGGTCGGAGTCGGCGAGGGGGACGGGCTGGTGGTGGTCGGGCTCGGTGAGGGGCTGCTGGTGGTCGGCGTCGGGCTCGGGCTGTCCGTCGGTGGGACGGTCGGGCTCGGGTCGACGCCGCCGGTCGCGTTGCCGCCGCTCCAGGTGTTCGCCCCCGAGGTGGCGGTCTTCCCGGCGGCGACCGTGAGGCGGGTGCCGTCGGAGAAGCTGACCGTCAGCGGTGCGGCGGTGATGTTGCTGGCCACGTAGGTGCGGGCACCGTTGCGGTTGAAGACCGCGGCCAGCGGGTGGTCGGCGGTGACCGACGTGTCGACCTGGCCGAGGGCGGCGAGGTTACGGATCCAGTGGAACGTGTGGGCCCGGCTCTCGCCCTCCTCCGGGGTGTATCCGGGGTTGGCGCGGAGCTTCGTCAGCGCCGCGTCGGGGTCGCCGAGGGCCAGGAACTGCCAGACGATGTCCTGCCAGACGGTGGGCTCCCCGCCGTTGTTGCGCACCAGTTCGGCGTAGTTCGCCCTGTTGTACGCCGGGTGGTAGCCCAGGTAGAGGTGGCCGCCGGTGACCGGCAGCATGTTGATGCCCTGGATCATCTCCGGGTCGGCGCTGAACCAGGTGGCGTACGCACCGCCGTCACCCCAGACCATCCCGACCGTGGAGTGCCCGAAGTTCTCCGGGAAGTTCTGGTCGTCGGCGTCGAACCAGTACTCCTGGATCGCCGCCGCCTGGGTGGTGTAGATGAACACACCGGCGTCCCGGACGGCGGTGTTGCCGGTCGCCTGTCCCCACTGGATGAGGGCGTTGGCGAAGTTCATCCCCTCGGACGACGACTCCTGGTTGTTGCCGGCGTTGAACGAGCCGTGCCCGGAGGCCCAGTCGTGCCCGGCGTAGATGTCGAAGTCCCGCAGGTACGGGAAGCGGTTGTCGGCGCGGCTGTAGTTGTTGGCGTCCCGGATGAGCAGGTCGACCATGCCGCCGTACTGGGCGTTCGAGGCCCACGCCGGGTCGAACTTGGCCAGCGTGGCGGCGGCGGCGACGAAGTAGCCGTAGTGGAAGTGGTGGTCGTTGAGCTCCTGGTCGGACCCGTACGACGCCGGGTAGCCGATCAGGGAGCCCCAGTTGCGGTCGTAGTAGAAGACCCGGGCGGTCTTGCCCGGCGTGGCGGTGAACCAGTCGGTCAGCGTGCTCCGGATGGCGTTCAGTGCCGCGTCGCGGGTCTGCGTGTCACCGACCTGGTCGGCGATCTCGGCGATCCGGGCGGCCCGGCCGAGGCCCTTGCCGGTCCAGTAGGTGTCGCCGCCCCGCTGGTCCATCGGGTTGCCGCGCAACGCCGCCAGCTGGTCCTTGAGCTGGGCCAGGTCGGCCCCGGCGCCGGTGCCGACGGCCGGCAGTTCCGGCAGTACGCCGCGGAACTTCATCGCGGTGCGGAACTCGGTCACCCCGGCGAGCACCTTCATCCGGCCGCGGGCGGACGGGTAGCTGGCGCCGAGTGGGGTCGAGCCGGTCAGCGCCTTCCACTGGTGCGGGTAGAGGCTCACCACGGTCTGTGTGGCGGTGCCCTCCCGGGCCGTGGTGGTGAAGGCGTACGTGGTGTTCACCGTGCTGGTCGCGGTGTTGTAGGAGTACGACACCCGGGTCCCGGTGACGTGGGCGTGGGCGTACCGGCCGTAGCTGGCGGCCAGCTCGGCCCGGGCCGCGGCGTCGGTGGTCGGGGTGGTGGGCAGCAGGGCCACCGAGAAGTAGCCCTTCCCGGCCAGGGTGGAGGTGATCCGGCCGCCGCTGACCGTCCAGCTCGCGCCGGTCGGGGCGTAGGCGACGTAGTCGTGGCCCTTGACGGTGAAGCCGATGGTGGCGCCGCTGTTGGACCAGACCGTGGGGCTGCCGCCGGTCGGGTTGATGTTCGCTTCGCCGCCGCTGGTCTGGAAGTACGCGAACGGGAGCCCGTGGCCGATGGTGGCCCGCAGGGTGCGGACGCCGTCGCTCCAGTACGGGCTGACCGTCCAGTCGGTCCAGTCGTCGACCTTGACGGTCGGGACGCCGAGCGCGGTCACGCCGACCCTGAAGTCCTCGGAGTAGGCGAACTTGTACTCGCCGACGCCGGTCGCGGTGCCGCTGATGGCGGCGGTGGACGGGGCCGAGAAGCCGAGACCGTCACTGAACGCCTGGTAGGAGACGGGGTGGGCGTGCAGCGGCTCGCTGTAGGAGCAGTTGGTCTTCTTCCACAGCAGCGACGACCACCAGTCGTTGGTGGGGATCGGGCCGGCCGGCGCGTTGGCGGTGGCGTACTGCCGGGGGTTGGTGGACATCTCGCCGCAGCCGGCGGGGAGCGGGCCCACCTGGTCGGTGGTGTAGCTGCCGGCGCCGACGGTTGCGGCCTCGGCGGGGGTGGTGGCGGCGGTGAAGGTCAGGCCGCCGACGAAGACGGCCAGGGCGGTGGTGGTGGCGAGCACCCAGGGGGCGCGGCGGTGTGGGACGGGAGGTGTCATCTTTCCTCCAGCGCGGTCGGTGTCATCGGGGCCGAGCGCGCGGTTCGTCGGAATTAGGGAGGTTAGTTACTTGAGAGAGCGCTCTCTCACGCGGACGTTAACCGACCGGTAAGACTCACGTCAATGTGTCGATCAGATGGCGTACGCGTTGCTCGGCCCGACGGCCGGGGCGGTCAGCCCGCCCCGGAGTTGGTGCGCGGGGCCTTCGGGCAGCCGTGATCACGCTCCCATGTGGTCACCTCGGCGACCGGGGACCGGTTGCCGCGCTTCCGCCAGGAGTCCAGATACTTCGCCGGCCACACCACGCCCCGGCGGATCCACCAGTCGTCGTGCCCCGAGCACTTCGGCGAGAGCCCGAAGTGGAGGTGGCAGACATTGTTCGCGTTGCCCGTCCGACCCACCCGGCCGAGCTGCTGCCCGGCCCGCACCCGCACCCCCGCGTCGATACCCGCGCTGATCGCGCTCAGGTGCGAGCCGTAGTAACGCACCCCGTCGTCGCCGAGCAGCGAGACCGAGAGTCCGCCGTTGAACGGCCCCAACGGCCCCCGCCGGTCGAACCGATCCACCCTGCTCACCTCAAGGACCGTGCCGTCGGTGACCGCCACGACCGGCTCCCCGCAGTCGGCGAAGATGTCCGTCCCCGGGTATCCCGAGTGGGTCGGGTGGTAGTCGACGTCGTCGGCGCGGACCGGGAAGACCCGCCGCAGGTCCGTCCGGGTCGGCGTGGGCGACGGGGCCGGCGTGGCCCCGGTCCCCGCCGGCGGGGTGGGCGGGACGGCCGGCTGCTCCGCCGTGGCCACCGCGCTCGGACCGTCCCAGACCACACTCGGTGCGGCGGCCGGCCGCTCGGCCGGCCCGCAGCCGCCGAGCAGCGCCGGCGCGAGCAGCAGCAGGACGGGGTACGCCGGACGCGCGCGACGGCGGCCGGTCGGTCGGGAGGACATTCGGACATCCTGACAGACGGATACGGTGGGAGGGTCCCCGGTGAGCACCACCGTCCGTGAACGGGAGCAGTGACGGCGATGAACGGTCAGCCCGCCCGCCCGGCGCAGCCGGCGGCCGGTCCCGCTCAGCTGGCGCGTACCCCCTCGGGGCTCTTTCCGGCCGGGCCGCCGCGCCGGCCCGCCTGGCGCGAACCGCACCCGGTCACCGGCGCCGGGGTGGCCGCCGGCGCGGCGCTCGCCGCGGCCTGGCTGGTGCTGTTCGGCCTGCTCGGCCGAGACGTCGGCGGCTACGCCTGGTGGACCCTGGTCGCCGGTGGGCTGGCCTGGCTGGCCGCCCTGGCGCTGGTCCGGTACGGCGACCGGGGGGTCGCCACCGGTGTCGCCATCGTCACCGCGGGTGGTTGGAGCATCGCGTTCGCGGTGGTCGTGGTCCGCTGGGCGACCAGCGGGAACTGGCCCCTGTGGTGACGTAGGGTCGTCGTCAGGCTGCGGAACGAACGCCACTTGACGTACCCGCTGTGACTGGGCACGCTTCCCGTATGGCTTGGACCACCCCGCGGCTCGATCCCGAGCGAAGCCGTCGTCGCCTGCAGATTCTCGCCGAGCTGGCGGGAGCCCGGGCGGTACGACAGCGCGACAAGCCGCAGCGGGAGCACACCGAGCGACTGCGCCAGCTCATCGCCACCCGTCGCCGCGTCGCGAGCTGAACCGACTTTTGCAGGATTGGCCGGCCCTTCGGGGCGTTGACCGGTCGCCTGCCGACCCGACCGGTTAACGTGCACGCGTAATGAGTCGGCGTGCTGTGCCGAGGCCTTTGGGGGGACTGTGTCGTACTTCGCTGCCGCCGTGGTGCGTGACGAGGGCAGCTGGAGCGCCGCCGAGGTGAGCCTGCGCGGCGCCACCGATCTCGACGACGTCGCCGAGCGGCTGCGCGACGTCGAGCCGGAGGCCGACCTGTCGCTGCTCTTCGTCGAGGCCGATGACGCGTACCTGGTGATCCTGCGCCTCGACGAGGGGGAGGACCTGCGGGTCTTCGGCTCCGACTCGGCGTACGCCGAGGAGTCCCGGCTGGGCGCCCTGCTCGTCGGTGACCTGAAGACCTCCGTCACCGGGCTCGACGAGGCCGAGGAGCCGCGACCCGCCGCGTCCGGCGACGAGGAGAGCGAGCAGCCGGCCGTCGACCCGGAGGCCGACCCGGTCGGCGACGCGGACATCCTCGCCGACCTGGGCATCCCGTCCCAGCGGCTGCTCCGGCTCAGCGCCCAGGAGGGGATGCTGCCGGCCGACGTCACCGCCGAGGTGTGCCAGGTGCTCGGCTGCGCCGACGAGGTGGAGGAGCTGCGTGAGGTCTGACCCGCCCGGCCTCTCCGGCGGCGGCTCGCCCCTCGCGGGCGCCGCCGAGCCGGCCGACGCGACCGACCCCGCGCTGGAGACCGTACGTCCCGGACAGCCGACCCCGGGCCGCGCGGGCCGGATCGGCCCGGGCGCGCACGAGGGGCTGGCAGACCCGGGCGCCGCCGGTCGCCGGCAGCGGCACGAGCTGTGGATGCGCCGCGCCCTGGAGATCGCCGTCACGGGCCCCGACTCGTCGCCGTCCGGCGCCGAGATCTCGGTGGACGACGTGCCGGTGGGCGCGGTGGTCTACGGCCCGGACGGCACCGAGCTGGCCGTCGGACGTAACGAACGCGAGCTGACCGGGGACCCGACCGCCCACGCCGAGGTGCTGGCGCTGCGCCGGGCCGCCGAGCGGCTCGGCCGGTGGCGGCTGGACGACTGCACCCTGGTGGTGACGCTGGAGCCGTGCACGATGTGCGCCGGCGCGCTGGTGCTGGCCCGGGTCTCGACCGTGGTCTTCGGCGCCTGGGAGCCGAAGACCGGCGCCGCCGGCTCCCTCTGGGACGTGCTTCGCGACCGCCGCCTCAACCACCGCCCCGAGGTCTACGGCGGCATCCTGGAGGCGGAGAACGCCGCCGTCCTCCGCGCCTTCTTCCGCTGACCCCACCCCGCCGGCGTGCCCGCCGGGCGTGTCGCGAGCCGGGAACGATTTCGTGATGAGCGGTATGACTGCGCGTCATGAATATGACCCACAGTCATACCGCTCACGAAGACGACGCCCCGAAGGGTCAGGCGATGGCGGTGTCGAGGGCGATCTCGACCATCTGGCCGAAGGTCTGCTCGCGCTCCTGCGAGGTGGTCTTCTCGCCGGTCTTGATGTGGTCGCTGACCGTGAGGATGGTCAGGGCCCGGGCCCGGAACCTCGCGGCGATCGTGTAGAGCGCCGCGGACTCCATCTCGACGGCCAGCACGCCGTAGTCGGCGAGGGTGTCGTAGAGGTCCGGCCGGTCGGTGTAGAAGGCGTCCGCGGCCAGGATCGGCCCGACCCGCATCTGGATGCCGCGCCGCTCGGCCACCTCGACCGAGGTACGCAGCAGCCCGAAGTCGGCGACCGGGGCGTAGTCGATCAGCCCGTCGAACCGCATCCGGTTCATGTTCGAGTCGGTCGACGACCCGATCGCGGCGACCACGTCGCGCAGCTTGAGCTCCTCGGTCAGGGCGCCGCAGGAGCCGACCCGGATCAGGGTCTTCACGCCGTACTCGTTGATCAGTTCGTGGGCGTAGATGGAGGCGGAAGGCATGCCCATGCCGGAGCCCTGGACGGAGACGTTCACGCCGTTCCAGCGGCCGGTGAAGCCCAGCATGCCCCGGACCGTCGAGTAGCACGTGGCGTCCTCGAGGTAGGTCTCCGCGATCCACTTGGCCCGCAGCGGGTCGCCCGGCATCAGGACCCGCTCGGCGATCTCTCCCGGCTTCGCGCCGATGTGCGTACTCATGACAAAGATCCTGCCAGGCCGGCTCGGGGGATACCGGTTCGGCACCCGGACCCGCGGTCCTGTACCCTCGTCGGCGGTGGCGTGTCCGAGTGGCCTAAGGAGCACGCCTCGAAAGCGTGTGAGGGTTAACGCCCTCCGAGGGTTCAAATCCCTCCGCCACCGCTCGTGAACAGCGAGAACGCCCGGTCGATCCGCGAGGATCGACCGGGCGTTTTCGCGAGTACGGCCTGGGTGGCGGGTCGACCCCGACCCGCCACGGGTCAGGCCGCCGGTAGGCTGGCGTCCCGGTGGGTCAGCTGGTACGTCGCGTCGACGCCGTCCGCCTCCAGCAGCACCGTGACCGGGCCGGCCGGCAGCGTGCACGAGATCGTCCGCTCGACCGCGTAACCCGTCGGGCCGCAGTACCGGATACCCTGCCCGTCGATGACCGACATCCGGGCGTCACCGGTGCCCGACGTACGCGACCAGGTGAAGCTCTCGCGGGCGGCGCGCTCGGCGGCCGGGACGGAGAGACAGACCGCGAAATGGTCCGCGCCCGTGGTCGCCGTGGCGCCGGTCGCGCCGGACGGCAGCACCGGGCAGACCGGCGGGCCGTCGACCCGGGCGAAGCCCAGGGCGTACGAGGCGGTGGGGGAGCCCCCGATCGCGTTCAGCAGGACGGAGAACGGTGCCGCGCCGGTCAGCTCGCAGGTGTACTGGCGCAGCGAGGAGTAGTCGCACACCTGGTCACCGTCGGCGTTCACCACGCTGATCTCCGGGGACGCCGCGCCGATGGCGTCGCCAGCCAACAGCTCGACGACCCGGGCGCCGGTCGGACTCGGCAGCTGAAGGCAGTTGTACTGCCCGGCGGCCTGGAATCCGCCCCGCTGCGGCGCATCCCGCCAGCCGGTGTCGGACACCGGGGTGCAGCCCGACGGTCGCCAGGGCAGCGGCGCGACGGCGTACCGGAAGTCGTTGTCGATGACGGTGCCGGTAGCGCCGCCCTGGAGCACCAGGGTGTACTTCCCGGCGGCGGGGATCTCGCACCAGATGTCGGTGCAGACCTTGAGCCCCGCCGCGTCGTAGACGGTGGCGTACTGCCGGTAGTTGGAGGCGTCCACGGCCCGCACCCGGTACACCCCCGCGGCGGGGACGTCCAGCGTCCGGCAGCGGATGCCGGCCGGGTCGGCCGGCGCCGCGTTGTAGTCGCCCAGGGCGATCGCCGGGCAGCCGACCGCGTCGGAGAGCCGGCGGACCTGCATTCGGTACGTCAGGTCGGTGCTCTCGGCCGCCCACGTCCGCAGGTAGGAGATCACCCGGAACGTCCCTGTGGTGGGCAGCACGCATCCGTCCTGCTCCGACCAGTCGGTGCAGACCTCAACGCCGGACTCGTCCACCAGCCAGGCGGCCGCCTCGTTGTACCGGTCCGGTGCCGTGTAGGTGATCACGCGGTCGCCGGCCACACCCTGGAAGGGCTGGCAGTTCGTCTGCACCTGCGAGATCTGGTGCAGCACGAGCGCGGCCTGCTCCCAGGCCGTGCCGGTGGCCGTGGCGCAGCCGACGTCACCGCCCAGCGGAGTCACCGCCACCTGGTAGTCGATCTCGGTGCCGAAGTCGTTCTGGTTCTGCACGAGCAGTGTGTACGCGCCTGCCGCCGGGAGAGGGCAGGAGCGGGCGTTCGCGTACTCGTCGCAGACCTGTCGGCCGGCCGAGTCGTAGACCGACCACCAGAGGAACTGGTCCTGGAGCTGGTTGAAGCGGACCAGCACCGGCCCAGCCGCGGCTGCGGTCAGCGCGTTGCAGGTCACCTCGTCACGCTGGACGAGTTTCCCGCCACCGACCGCGGCGCCGGGAGCGCCGAAGGGGGCCATCGGCGCCGCCGCGCACCCGGCCGCCTGGGAGATCCGGGGCATCCGCAGCGTGTAGGTGCTCTCGCCGCCGTAGTACTCGCGTAGCAGCAGTCGGTAGGGCCCCGGCCGGCTCAGCGTGCACTCGCGGGCGTCGCGGACCTCGCACAGCGCCTGGTACTGCCCGTCCAGGATCTGCCCCTGCACGTCCCCGGCGCCGCCGGGGTCGGCCAGTCGCAGCACCGAGTTCACCGGCTGGTCGAACTTGTAGCAGTGCGCCGCCGCGCCAGCGGGCAGGGTGTCGGTGATGCCGGGCGAGGCGAAGGAGAAGAAGCCGTCCACCAGCCGGTCGCACTCCGACGGCGTCCGCGTCGACTCCACCGCGAGCGTGTAATTGCCGCTGCCGGTGGGGTACGGCAGCGTCACCGTGATCCGATAGGTGCCGGCCGGCCCGAGCTGGCAGGTGCCGGCGTCGACCCAGAAGTAACAGACCGTCTCGCCGCTGCTGTCGGTCACCTGGGCGCCCACGAAGGTACCGGTGCCCCGGGTCAGCTGGGTGACCAGGACGTCCTGGTCGGCGGTCGTGGTGACGGTCCAGATGTTCTGCTGTTCGTCCACGATGGAAGGGCAGGTCTCGACCTTGCCGAAGGTCAGCTTGCCGCCGCAGGTGCGGGAGCCGGCGGCGACCTTCGGCGACGCCGGGCCGGTCGACCCGGCCGTGCTCTTCGCCGTCGCCGGGGCGGTTGCCTGCTCCGCGGGTGCCGAGGCGGGTGCCGGCGCGCTGGGCGAAGCGAGGGTGGTGCCGGCCGGCGTGGTCGCCGAGGCGGGTGCAGGTCCGATCAGGACGGCCGCGGCGGTGGCGGCGAGGACCGCGAGCAGGGACAGCGGCGAGCGGCCCCTACGGGCGCGGGAATTCGGGCAGGCGGACAGGGTTGCGTCCACATCAACTCCCCCGTGATGTGCCGCGCTACCTGCGCGGGCGACGAATCATTCCATGCTGGTCGATCGCTGGACAATCGGCTTCTCGGCTGGCCCCAGGACCGTTCAGCAGGGGCCGTAGCCCTCGTCGAAGAGGCGGCGGGCCCACTCGGCGTACCCCGCGATGATCTCCCGGACGGTGACCCCGTCGTGCAGGAACAGGTACGCGCGGTCGCCGTTGCGGGCGAGCAGTCCGTCGAACCGGTGCGTTCCGCGCGGGGCGGCCAGCCGGGTCGCCGACGGGTAGCGGTCCCGCACGTCGCTGACCGGGGTGCCGACCGTGATCCCGTCGGGGGTGCTCATCGGGTCGTCCAGCCAGAGCAGCACCAGCCGGTCCTCGACGAAGATCGGGCTGACGTCCTCGTGCCCGGTCAGCGTCGGGCCGCAGGCGTCCACATCGGAGCGGAGTACGCCGCGCCGGCTGAGTTCCTGCTCGGTGTCGCCGAATTCGATACCGCTCAGGCCGTCGAGGTCGACCACCTCGGTGTCGCCGACCGGTCGGGCCGGCACGAGCGGACCCTGCGGCGCCACGCCGCTGCCGGCGATCGACGCGGCGGTCAGCAGCGCAGCAATAAAAGCAAATTGTCGCAATTTCATGGAAGCCCCCAGTCCCCAACGGGACCGGGGCGCTGAGGTTGCTGGTCGTCGCCGGATTGCCGGAATTCCCATTCCTCGGCCAGCTCGTCCCAGTAGTCGGCGGTCAGACCCCGCCGGCCGTGGGTCAGCCAGCCGTCGGTGTGCCGCTCCAGGTGCAGCCCCAACTCGGCGAAGAGGTCGAGCCACGTGCCGGGCTCGGCACCCAGCCGGGCCAGCGCCGCGTTGATCGGCCACTCTGGCCGTGGCAGGGCGAACTCGTCGTCGAACCGCGGCCCCCAGCTCAGGTGTCCGTCGAGCCACACCACCGACGCCTGCCGGCCGGCGCCGCCGGCGAACTCCGCCTCCAGGTACGCCACCGGCCCGCGCCGCGACCAGCGGGCCAGCAGCGCGGCCAGGGCCGGCGCGAGGACCAACGTGAAGGGGTGGTCGACATCCGGCTCGTCGGCCGCGAAGTCCGGCAGCGCGCCGGTCAGCTCCTGCACGAGCTGCGGCGTCATCGGCAGCAGGGCGAAGTCCTGGCGCAGCGCGGCCAGCACCGCGTGGTCCAGGTCGGCGGTCTGCTCCCGCAGCAGCTCGACGTCCGCGACGACCGCGCTGAGCTGGTAACTCATCGGATCCCCCCGCCATCCACAGGCTGTGGATGGAACATGTGTACGACGGATCCGCCGCCCGCCGGTTCCTGGCACCGTACCGGCCCGACCCGCCGGGGCGTACCGGGGAAGAGGCCGGACCGCGGCGGGCCCGGCCCCTTCCCGACAGGTTCGTCACCAGGCGGTCATGTCCGGAAGCTGGTCGACGGAGATGGTCCGCGGATTCGCCATCGCTGTCTTCCACAGGCCGGCGACGTCCTTGCCGCTGCCGGCCCAGTCCCGGGACGCCCAGACCACGAAGTACGGCCAGGCCGGGTCGCTGGACGGGTTGAGCGGGCTGAACGTCTCCGCCACCCCGGCGGTCTTGTTGCTGCCGATCGCCCTGACGGTGCTGAGGTCGCTCGCGCTCTGGAAGTAGTCGGAGGTGACCAGGTCGACGTAGGCGTCCCCCCGGGTACCAGGACGCGAGCGAGGTGCCCTGGCCGCTGGCCATGCATCGGCTGAACCGGTCAAGGAGCACTGATGGGTTGTGCGACGGGCACCGGCGAGGGGAGTTGCGGGCAGGGAGACGACGAAGGGCCGGCCCCGAGTGGGGCCGGCCCTTCGTCGATGCTGCTCAAGCGAGCGGAGGATACGAGATTCGAACTCGTGAGGGTGTAAACCCAACACGCTTTCCAAGTCTGCTCGTCCCCGTACGCGCTTGACCGGGTCGGTTCGCTACCAAGGCGAACTCGACCAGTCGTTCGTCTACGGTCGCCTCCGCACGGTCACGAACGAGACGACAAGTGAGACGAAGACACGAGGGTGGCGTCGCTGCTTGGCCTCGACGCTCATGGGATGTCAGTTCCCGCTGCCGTCGATCCGCGAGAGGTGCGAGCAGGTGCGATCCCCGTCGGGGGAGACCGGCTGGACCTGTCCGCCGGCTGCGCTCACAACTTTGCGACTGCATCCTCGAACTTCTTCGCCTGCGACGGTTTCACCTTCCCGGTCAGCCGCACCAGGATCCGCCTGTCCGCCGGTCGATAGTGGTACTCGGTGCCGAGGATCTGAGCGCCCTTCAGGGCGTCCTGGATGTACGTCGATCGGGCGTCGGCGTCCCCTGCCGTCGCGAACACTTCGACCACCAGGCCGCGGTCGATGCCGTACTTCTCGGCGTCCTTGTCACCTCCCGGCACGTCCGCTGAGGCACGGGAGGTGTACTGCCCAGGGCGACCGAGCTTGTCATTGGGATCAGTGTTCTCGTCCTGCTCGGCGGTATTCGACAGCGGAAGCCCAGCAGCGGTGAGAGCCCCGACCACGTCCTTGGCGCCCATCGCCGGCTTCTCGCTGGGGCTCACGGGGGCGGCCGGCGTCGTGGCACTCGCAACCGTCGCCGGCCCTGCAGCGGCTGGAGGCTGGCTGTTGCCACAGCCTGCCAGAGCGAGGGCCAGAGCAGCGACGGCGCTGGTTGTGGCGAGCTGGGAACGATACAACAGGACTCCTTACGTGACTTGCCACGCAGAGGCCGCGTGGCCTCGCCATGATCCACAATTCGCGTTGGTCACGCCATCGTCCGCGCGGTCGATCATCTTTCGGCTAGTCGACCGACAATCGGTCCGGCTGGTACCACATGTCCCAAGGCGGGAAGCTGCTCCTGGTCGTAGTCCTGGATCTATGGATTGCCGGCAGGGTGGTCGCTGAGGGTTCGACATGCAGGGCGCGAGCCTGTGCCGGTCGTGTTCGGGCTCCTGCGGTTGGGTCCGTTGCTGTACTTCTTTGCTGTACAGGTCACGAGTCGCGGCGACGCTTGGCGCGTTCCGCGCTGATCAGATGAGTAATCATCAAGACAAAGAATGCCAACCACAGTGCGCCGTAGATCACCGACCGTGGCTTCTGCCAACTGCTGGGCATAGCGTCGCTGCTCATCAGGAGAAGACCGGAAAGGCCCACGCACACGACCGCCGACGCCCAGAGCCCAGGACGATGTATCGCTCGACCGAACAGCCTGACCGTCTCGGCGCGTCGGCTACGGACGAACACAACGGCGGCAAGCATGATCGCGGCGAGCGAGACGCCTGCGGTCAGGATGTTCATCCCGAGCCCGACCGCGTCGAAGGTCATCACGGACGCCAGGGTAGCCGGAGGTACCAACTCCCGGCCGTAGTGCGGTTTCGGCCCCACCGCTGCCTGTCATCCCGGGCCCCGATGGTCGTCAAGCCCTGCCGGCAGTCTCGCTGGCACATCTTGACCACTTCGTCCCGAACGCGGATATGCGGCACCGTTCGGTGTCGTCCGACACCGCCTTGCGCTACGACTTGAAGGTCGGATGGTGCTTGCTGTCGTCTCTGCCCGGCCGCTCCTGGTTCTTTCACTGCCTTCTCGCTGCCTCTCCCGCTTCAACTGGACCGTCAGGTCCGTTGCGCCGACGGCCTACGGAGTAAGCCTCCGCTCCGCTTCATCGACCAGCTGTCCGACGCTCAGCAAGTAGTCTCGCAGTGTGGCCAGCACCGGCTTGCCGTGAAGTGGCCCTCCCTCGAAGGCCCAGCTGATCCTCGTCACCGTGTCGCCGTCGCTTACTCGTAGGTCTGGGTAGTCTGCCGCCCGTACGACGATGTTGGTGTCAAAGTGGGCGGCAGTACGCGAGACCAACTCCTTCAGCTCTGCGTTGCGCATCTCTTGCATCGACCGTTGAGCGGACCGGTCCACCTGGGACCACCACGCCGAAAAGTCCAGAGTCCGCTGACCGCCACTCTCGGCGTCGATAGTCCGCGTAACTCCGGCCAGGAGGTCCAGGACGTACGGGATCCGATCACGGAAGGCGACTGTATCGACGCTGTGACGCGCCAAGTCGTTCAGCATGCGCTCCGCCCGAGCAAGGGCAGCACGTGATCTCGGAAGGCTCACCTGTTCATTGTCGGCGCGGCGCCCGGTCTCCGCAGGCTGCGGCAGGCGGGACTCCTGCGGCCAAAGGCGAGAACCCGAGGGACGGAGGATAGAGACCCCTCGTTTGTAAGTTCTGGGCGCTGCGTCCGGCCGGGTCCGCTTACGTCTCTGACGTCGGGCGTTGATCCGTCGCCGGCTGGCTCCGGCTCGCACTGTTCGGGCCCTGTTGCTGTCAGTGTTGCTGTCGACAGCAACAGGGTTGGCGCACCGTAGCTCACGTGTCCGCCTCGCTGAGGCGGCCTTTAAACCTTCTTGGTAGCTGCCTGGTCAACCCAGCGGGCGAGAAGGCTGAACGCTGCCAACTGTTCCAGTGCGAGCTGCTCCTCGCCTCCATCGGCGGGAGGCGGTGTGTGCATGCCGGGATTACGGATGGCCGCATACAGTCCTTCCGCGAATGCTCGTGCTCCCCGGTGGAGACTTCTGTAGGTGTCGCTGCCAGCGAAGCGACGGACGCGCGCCCAGGCGGCGGCGCGTGCGGCCCGTTCAGGGCCGCCTTGAAGACGTACAGAAACTTTGAACAACACGCCGGCGGCGGCCGTGTCCGGTCTCGGGACCTGCGTGCCAGATCGGTATCAGGACCTGCTTAACAGTCCGCCGACCGTTGGTGGAGATGGGCATGATGAAACAGCGATACCGAGCCGTCCAGGACCTGCTGGGCGGACCAACCTTCGCCGGCCGGCGGCACCGGGTGGCTGAGTGTGCCGCCAGCAACGAAAAGCAGGCGAGATGCCGTGACATCTGGTCCACCATGATCCCCGTGAAACCCGCCGAAGCACTGGCCAGGATGCGCGATGCTGCCGCTCTGTGGAGCGTTGGCTACGCCAGTGGCGCTGACCTTGTCGACGCAGCCTGCGACCTGCTGATCACTGGGCACGACGGCCCCAACCTGTCCATGCTCGCCGGCGTGCACTCCCGGCACGCCGACGAAGAAGTCCCCGAGCTACTTGAGGCTGCCCTGCAGGACGTTGGCTTGGACTACCACTCGCCTTGTAGCGAAGGAGGGCAGGAAGCCGCGGTCAGGACCATGGCTGCTCGCGTGCTCGCCGGAGCCCTCGAACCGTTGGACCTGGCGACGTGGGCACACACTACCATCGGTCACGGAACACTGGCCCTTGCCGAACACCTCGTCGAGCTGGACGACGTATACGACACCCTGGAATACACCAACATGACCGAGCAGGACCTGAATGCCGAGATCCTTGCCGAAGCACGCCGGATCGTGGGTGCCCATCCCCTCGTGGAGCCATAGCAGGGCACGGCCTGCGAGAGCCGGCAACGCTAGGTACCAAGTTTTCTAGCCTGAGATGCCATTCAGGTCCCGAGACTGCTTTGTCACGCAGGTCCTGAGACCCGGCACGCCAGCGGCAGCCGGACTGTCCTGTCACGGGAGATGCTTGGCACTCGCGTCCCACCAGATGCTTGGCATGATCCTTTAGGCACGGCGCGGAGGCCCCTCACCGGTCCGTGGCAGGGACGAGCGCATCGCGCTACTGATCGCAGAGTGCGGACACGCAGGTCGGCTTGTCGCGTGGGTAGTGCACACTGCCGGGGGTGAAAATCTCCCGCCCCCAAAAGCTTCTCAAGTCCAAGGATGCCCAACTCCTGCTGACCCTTGGCGTCCTGGCTGTCATCATCACCTGCGGCGCGATCTTCGAAGACGATGACGAGAAGGACAACGCCTCGGCCACGTCGACGAGCGCCTCGGCCTCGACGAGCGCCGCCCCGCAGCAGCTCGTCTCGCTCGCCCCGTCCCCCTCGCCCTCCCTGGCGCGCACCGTCTCGCCGAGCCCGTCGCCGAAGCCGTCGCCGAGCATCTACTACGCCGACTGCGACGCCGTCGCGGACGCCGGCATCTCTGCGCTCGAGAAGGGCGAGCCTGGGTACCGCAAGGCATTGGACCGCAACGGCGACGGCATCGCCTGCGACCTGTTCGACGACCCGGACTACGCCGACGACTCCTCCGGCGGCGACTCCGGCGACGTCTACTACGCGAACTGTTCCGCCGTGCGGGCGGCTGGCGCGGCGCCGCTACACCGCAGCGACCCTGGCTACTCTCGCAAGCTGGACCGCGACGGCGACGGCACCGCCTGCGAGTGACACCGACATGACGAAGCCCCGGCCGGAGAAGCTGGGGCTTCCTCGTTCCGCCTGTGATGCGGCCCCGGCGAGGCAGAGCGCTGCTGCTTTCAGACGACCAGCCCGCCGTCGAATCCCCGACGTGGGATATCTAGACACGCAGGCGGCTGGCCGGTCAGTTGGCGTAGACCGCCGTGGCGTCGTCGCTGCCCTTGTTGCGGGGCCACTTGGTCCCGGTGGGGTCGGCTGCCTCGATGGCGCGGACTCGCCGGATCAGCTCGGTCGGGCCGTGCTGGTCCAGGACGTCGAGCACTCCCTGCCAGTCGAGGAGGTCGAACATCGTGACCAGCCGTGCGGCGCCATCGGTCAGCACCGCTACCCGCTTGACCGCTGTCAGCGGGATCTGGCCGGTGATGGCGTGCGTGACGACCGTGGGATCGGCTGCGGCCACCCAGAACCCTCCTGGCTGGTTCCGCAACGCCAACTCGGCGCGCTTCATCCGCAGCAGCGCTGCCTGCTTCTGGGCGGACCCGAACGGGTAGCGGTTCGCCTCGGCCCTTTCTGCCTGGGCCGTGGTGTCGACCCGGTCATCGTTGAAGACCTCGATGCCGTCGCTGGTGTCGACCACTACGGTCGTGTCACCCAGGACGAGGTACTGCAACGAGTCCTCGGTCAGCCGGATCAGGGCGGTCGTCGCCGACGGGGTGCCGGGATGGTGAAGGTCGCACTCCGGGTGCATCCTCGCGGTGATTCCGATGGCGTCGGTCAGGACGTCACCGAGCTTGCGGTCACCGTCGGCAGCCAGGCCAGTGATGGTGGAATCCCAGCTTCGCCGCGTACCAGGCCACCCCGTGGACACAACCGGTGTCCGTGCGCGCCGTGGCGCCGTCCAGGACGACGATCAGCCCTTGCGCGGCGGCAACCCAGTCCTCGTTGGGGCGCAGCGGGTTACCGGGATCGGTGGAAGTCGCTACGCGCATCAGGCACCGTCGGGGCGGTAGAGCGGTGTCAGCCGCTCGGTGGAGAGAATCTTCCGTCGGTCCTTCGGGTCGTAGACGCACTTGATGACCGTCGAGAACCTGCGGTTCTTCAGCTCCTTGTACAGCTCGGCCAGATTGGTGGCTACGAAGTGGGCAGCGCCGAGCGTGCCTTGAGCATGAGTCCCCGCCAGGTAGAGGAAGCTGCCCTTGCCGTCCGGACGAGGGAGCCGGCCGACGTATCCGTAGTCGGCGGTCTCTCCGCGGTCGCGCGGGGACCGGTAGTCCTGGCCGGTCGTCACGTCGTGGAGGTACCAGCCGTCGTCGTCGACGAGGTAGCGCAGATGCGGGTCCGCCTCCATGACCTGCGCCAGGAACGGCAGCAGCCGTGGGTTCGTCAGCACGATCAGGTTCGACCGGTTCAGGTGCACATGCCCGGGCGGTGGCACCACCTCGTAAGCCGACTCCAAGCCAACGGTGCGGGCCAGCTCCGCCAGCATCTCGTACGCGGTGAACGACTCGACCGACACCACCTCGCCGGGATCGTGCCGGTTCGCCTCCTGCTTGCCGCCGATGGCCACCGTCAGCTTGCCCGCGCCAAGGAACGCACGCTCTGGCCGGACACCCGTGGAGCACGACGCCCGGCACACCGCCGCCACCGCGCTCCTGGTCCTCGGCGTCTCCGGCCGCGCCGTAATGGGCATCATGGGCTGGTCGAACTCGGCGATGGCCGTCCGATACCAGCACATGACCGACCAGGTGCGCCGGGACATCGCCCAGCAGCTCGACGGACTGCTCTGGGGTGACCCGCTCCGCCGGCCGGGGGAGAGCAGCCAAGAACTGCCGCCCGACCGCCCGGAACAGGGCAAGTGAGACGACAACTGAGACGAGAGCGACCGCAGAGACGACTCAGGGCCGGTCCTCGTGGGGGCCGGCCCTGTCGTTCTTCCTGCTCATGCGAGCGGAGGATACGAGATTCGAACTCGTGAGGGTGTAAACCCAACACGCTTTCCAAGCGTGCGCCCTAGGCCTCTAGGCGAATCCTCCGCGAGCCAGGATACAGGTACCCCGGCGGCCGGCCACCCCACCACCCCCTGAAGATCCACGCGAGGTCGGGTAGGCTTGGCGGTACCTCCCGTGCGGCGGTATCTCGTGAACCTCCCCAGGGCCGGAAGGCAGCAAGGATAAGCGAGCTCTGCCGGGTGCACGGGAGGCCTTTTTGTCTCCGGGCGCCGGTACCGTACCTGCGGGTCAGGTCACTCCGGTGGTGGGTGGTCACCCGCGCCTGACCGGCGCAGAATGGCTCGGTCGAGAGGAGGCGGTACGGGTGGCACTGGCGCTCTACCGCAAGTACCGGCCGCGCACCTTCGCCGAGATGATCGGCCAGGAGCAGGTCACCGAGCCGCTGTCACAGGCGCTGCGCAGCGGCCGGCTCAACCACGCCTACCTCTTCTCCGGCCCGCGCGGCTGCGGCAAGACCTCCAGCGCCCGGATCCTGGCCCGCTCGCTCAACTGTGAGCAGGGCCCCACCCCCGAGCCCTGCGGGACGTGCGGGTCCTGCCGCTCGCTGGCCCCCGACGGCGGCGGTTCGATCGACGTCATCGAGATCGACGCGGCCAGTCACGGCGGCGTCGACGACGCCCGGGAGCTGCGCGAGAAGGCCTTCTTCGCCCCGGCCAGCAGCCGCTTCAAGATCTATATCATCGACGAGGCGCACATGGTCTCGTCGGCCGGCTTCAACGCCCTGCTCAAGCTGGTCGAGGAGCCGCCGGAGTACGTCAAGTTCATCTTCGCCACCACCGAGCCGGAGAAGGTCCTCGGCACGATCAAGTCGCGGACCCACCACTACCCGTTCCGGCTGTTCCCGCCGAAGGTGCTCCGGCCGTACCTGGAGCAGCTCACCGAGGCGGAGGGGGTGACCGTCGAGCCGGCGGTCTTCCCACTGGTGGTGCGCGCCGGTGGGGGCAGCATGCGGGACTGCCTCTCCGTGCTCGACCAGCTCATCGCGGGCGCCGGCCCGGAGGGGGTCGGCTACGCCCGGGCCGCCGCGCTGCTCGGCGTGACCGATTCGGCGCTGATCGACGAGATGTGCGACGCGCTCGCCGCTGGGGACGGCGCCGCCGCGTACGCCACCGTCGACCGGGTCGCCGAGGCCGGGCACGATCTGCGCCGGTTCGCCTCGGACCTGCTGGAACGGCTGCGCGACCTGATCGTCCTCCAGCAGGTGCCGGACGCCGCGGCCAAGGGGCTGATCGACGGCCCGACCGACCAGATCGAGCGGATGGCCGCCCAGGCCCAGCGGCTCGGCCCGGGCACCCTGTCCCGCTGCGCCGACATCGTGCACAACGGCCTGGTCGACATGCGCGGCACCACCGCGCCCCGGCTGCTGCTCGAGCTGATCTGCGCCCGGATGATGCTGCCCGGCGCGGACGACTCCACCGGTGGCCTGCTCCAGCGCCTGGAGCGGATGGAACGGCGGCTCACCCTGGGTGCCGCCGAGCTGCCGCCGGCCGCCGCCGGCTCCGCGCCGGTCCCCCCCGCTGCTCAGGTACGCCCCGAGCCCGCCCCCGCCGCACCCCACTCCCCGGCAGCGCCCGTGTCCGGCGCCGCCATCGCGGAGCCCGCCGGCACGGTTCACGGCGGCCCGTCCGCTCCCGCCGGTGCACCGGCTTCGCCGGCCGTGGGCTCCGGCGCTCCGGCTGCCGGTGCGGCCGACCCGGCCCCGACCGCCCCCGCGACACCCCGGCGGGTGCCGCCGGAGGCGGTTATGCGCGACCCGGCCACGCCCGAGCCGCCCCGCCCGGGTGCCGGCGCGCCGAGTGCGCTCGACACCGTCGCAGTACGCCGTGTCTGGCCGGAGGTGGTCGGGAAGGTCAACCGGAGCAACAAGCGGATCGCCGCGCTGATGCGCGACGCCGTCGTCCGGGACCTGGACGGCGACACGCTGGTGCTGACCGTCAAGTCGTCGGTGCTGGCCAAGATGATGTCCGACCACGCCGCGGTGCTCACCGACGCGCTCTACGAGGAGCTGGGTGGGCGTTGGCAGATCCGTTGCGAGGTCGCCGGCGAACGCGGCGGTACGTCGCTGGGCGGGCCGCCCCGGTCCGCTCCGCCTCGACCCGCGCCCGCCCCGACCCCCGCGTCCGCCCCGCCCGCTGACGGCCCGGCCGCCCGCAGCGGCCCGACCGGTTCTTCCGGTCCTGCCGTACCTGGTGCCGCCGGTCCTGCCGCACCCGGTGCCCACGGTCCTGCCGCACCCGGCGCCGCCGGTCCTGCCGCACCGGGTGCCCACGGTTCTACCGGACCCGCCACCGCCGGTCCTGACGCGAACGGTTCCGCCGGCGGTGGCGCCCACGGTTCCGCTGGTGGCCGCCCCGCCGGTCCCTCCGGTGGCGGCTCGAACGGTTCCTTCGGAGCTGCCCACGGTTCGTCCGGAGGTGGCGCGGTCGGCTCGGCCGGGGCCGGATCGAGCGGTCCGTCCGCCGGTGCGATGACCGGCTCCCCGGGCGGTGGACCGGTGGGCGTGGCTCCGAGCACCGCCGTCGGTTCCGGTCCGGCTGGTCCCGCCGCTGGTGGTCCGGTGGGCGCGACCGCCCGTGGCCCGGCCGGTGGGGCAGCGCGCCCCGACGCGTCCGGCACGGGTCGGACCGGTGGCCCCGATGCCGGCGGCTCCGATGCTGACGACGACGACTGGCCGGAGCCGGCCCGTCCCGGTGGCGGTGCCGACGATGGCTGGCCCGAGGCAGCCCGCCCCGGTGGCACGGCGACCGGGGCGGCGAGCGCCGACGACTGGCCCGAACCGGCCCGCCCCGGCGGCGCGACGGCCACCGCCACCACGGCCACCGCCACCACGGGTGCCGCGACCACGGGTGCCGCGACTGCGACCACCACGCCTGCTCCGGCGCCCGCCGCGCCGGCCGTACCGAAGCCGGCCGGACCACGGGCGACGCCGCCCTCGGCCGGCCCCGGCGGCGCGCCGGTGAGCAGTGCGATCG
>NZ_JBAKHO010000069.1:0-24366 GCF_036902735.1 Micromonospora lacuserhaii
GGTCGCCGCCGGGCCGGACCTCACCCCGCCGGCGGAGGCGGTGGCCGCAGTGGCGCCGCCGGCCCGGCGCGGCACGGGGATGCGGGCGGCCCGGCGGGTGGTACGCGAGCGGCCCGGCGCCCGGCTCGGCATCGCCGCGGTCGCGGTGGGCCACCTGGTGATGGTCGCGGTGATGTCGATGACCCCGGTACGCCTCGGCGAGTCGCACTCCGACGCCGACGTGCTGCGGGTGGTGGGGCTGGTGCTGAGCCTGCACATCGCCGGCATGTACGCGCTCTCCCCGCTGGTGGGCTGGCTCACCGACCGGTGGGGGCGCCGCGCCGTCATCCTGGGCGGGGTCGGGACGCTGCTGGCCGCGTGCGCGGTCGCCGGGACCGCCGGGCACCACACCGCCCGACTCTCGGTCGGCCTGGTCCTGCTCGGGCTGGGCTGGTCCGGCACCATGGTGGCCGGCTCCACGCTGCTGTCGGAGTCGGTGCCAGCGGCCGTGCGGCCCAGCGTGCAGGGGCTCTCCGACCTGGTGATGGGGCTGGCCGGGGCCGGGGCGGCCGCGCTGAGCGGGTTTGTCATGCGGGCGGCGGGTTATCCGACCCTCACCCTGCTGGCGGCGATCGCGGTGGTGCCCCTGGTGGCGCTAGCGTTGCGGCCGGTGCCGCGCAGGGCACCCGACGAGGAGGAATGATCACGTGCGGCTGACCGACTTCTGGGCCCGGTTGGAGGAGGCGTTCGGCCCCGGCTACGCGGCCAGCATCGCCCGCGACCAGGTGCTCTCCCAGCTCGGCGGCCGGACCATCGAGCAGGCGTTGAGATCGGGTGAGCAGACCCACGTGGTCTGGCGCGCGGTCTGTGCCGCCTACCCCGACCGGGTGCCCGCGCGGCTGCGCTGAGCAGCCGGTTCCCCGGTTCCGCGTGTCGCTTACCGAGTCGTACACCTGTTCGGCTATTGTCCACAGCGGGGTGCTCGTCCACAGCTCACGGCCCGTCGGCTGGTTTTCTGTCGGACCCAGCGCCTAGCGTGTCCGCGTGACGCGAAGCTCAGGAAAGACGCCGGCGAAGGCAGGGGTGGCAAACATGGCCGCAGGGCCCGATCGAGAGAAGGCACTCGACCTTGCTCTCGCTCAGATCGACAAGCAGTTCGGCAAGGGTTCGGTGATGCGGCTGGGCGAGCGGCCGGTCATCCAGACCTCGGTGATCCCCACCGGCTCGATCGCCCTCGATGTGGCGCTCGGCGTGGGCGGTCTGCCCCGCGGCAGGGTCGTCGAGATCTACGGTCCCGAATCCAGCGGTAAGACCACGGTCGCCCTGCATGCGGTGGCCAACGCCCAGCGGGCCGGCGGCATCGCCGCCTTCATCGACGCCGAGCACGCGCTCGACCCGGATTACGCGAAGGCCCTCGGCGTCGACACCGACGCCCTGCTGGTCTCCCAGCCGGACACCGGCGAGCAGGCGCTGGAGATCACGGACATGCTGGTCCGCTCCGGCGCGATCGACATCGTCGTGATCGACTCGGTGGCGGCCCTGGTGCCGCGCGCCGAGATCGAGGGCGAGATGGGCGACAGCCACGTGGGTCTGCAGGCCCGGCTGATGAGCCAGGCGCTGCGGAAGATCACCGGTGTGCTCAACAACACCGGCACCACGGCGATCTTCATCAACCAGCTCCGCGAGAAGATCGGCGTGATGTTCGGCAGCCCGGAGACCACCACCGGTGGTCGAGCGCTGAAGTTCTACGCCTCGGTCCGGCTCGACGTGCGCCGCATCGAGAGCCTCAAGGACGGCACCGACGTGGTCGGTAACCGCACCCGGGTCAAGGTCGTGAAGAACAAGGTCGCCGCGCCGTTCAAGCAGGCCGAGTTCGACATCATGTACGGCAAGGGCATCTCCCGCGAGGGCTCGCTGATCGACGTCGGCGTGGAGCAGGCGATCATCCGCAAGTCCGGCGCCTGGTACACCTACGACGGTGACCAGCTGGGCCAGGGCAAGGAGAAGGCCCGGGAGTTCCTCAAGGAGAACCCGGACGTGGCCGCCGAGATCGAGAAGAAGATCCTGGAGAAGCTCGGCGTCGGGGTCGGCGCGGGCGACGCCGCCGGTGGCCCCGAGCTGCCGCCGGTCGACTTCTGATCGGCCGCCGGTAAGTGGCCGGACGACGCGCCCGTACGGGGCGAGGCTGGGACGCCAGCCCACCCCGTACGGGTGACGGCACCGACGCGCCCCGACCCCGTCGCGGTGGCCGCCGGGGCCGTGCCGACGAGACCGATCCCGAGGCGACGACCCCGGCGCCCCCGCGCGACGAGGCCGAGGTGGCCCGGGAGATCTGCCTGCGGCAGCTGGCGGTCCGCCCGCGCACCCGGGCCGAGCTGGCCGGCGCGCTGACCAAGCGGGGCATCTCCGACGAGGTGTCGGCCGAGGTCCTCGACCGGTACGACGAGGTCGGCATCATCGACGACGCCGCCTTCGCGCGCGCCTGGATCTCCAGCCGCCACACCGGCCGGGGCCTGGCCCGCCGGGCGCTCGCCAACGAGCTGCGCCAGCGCGGGGTGGACGGCGAGATCGCCAGCGAGGCCCTCGGCGAGCTGGACGAGGAGACCGAGGCGGAGACGGCACGCGCCCTGGTGGAGCGGAAGCTGCGTTCCGCCCGCGGCGAGCCCGACGCGGTGTTCCGCCGGCTGGTGGGGATGCTCGCCCGCAAGGGCTACCCGCCGGGCGTGGCGATCCGGGCGGTCAAGGACGCGCTCGCCGCGCAGAGCGCCGAGGCCGCCGAGTTCGCCGACCAGATCGACGCCGACGCCCTCGCCGACGCCGAGGGCGAGCTCGACCGGGACGGTCGTGGAGCCGGGTGAGCCACGGTCGTGGCGGTCAGCCGGCACCGGGGTGACGAGCCGGTGCTGAAGGCGTGCCTCAACGGCGGCCGGAGCCGGTGGGAGCACCGCGCCGTGCCGGTCACCCCGGATCAGCTCGCCGCCGACGCGGCCCGCTGCGCCGATCTCGGCGTGGCGGCGGTGCACCTGCATCCCCGCGACGACGCCGGCGACGAGTCGCTGGCCCCGGCGGTGGTCGCCGGGGCGCTGACCGCGCTGCGGGCCCTCCGGCCGGGGCTTCCGGTCGGGGTGACCACCGGTGCCTGGGTCGAGCCGGACCCGGCCGCCCGGGTGGCGGCCGTCCGCGCCTGGCCGGTGCTGCCCGATTTCACCTCGGTCAACGTGCACGAGGAGGGAGCTGAGGCGGTCGCCGCCGCGCTGCACGGGCGGGGAATTCTGGTCGAGGCCGGCCTCTGGACGGTCGACGCCGCCCGGGCGTGGCGCGGCTGGCGGGTGCCGGCAGGGCGGGTCCTGGTCGAGTGCACCCCCGACGACCCGACGGCGGCGCTGGCGGACGCCGCGGCCATCCTCGCCGTCCTCGACGCCGACGGCCCGCCGGTGCTGCTGCACGGCGAGGGGCGGGCCGCCTGGCCGGTGCTCGCCGAGGCGGTACGCCGGGGCCTGGACACCCGGATCGGCCTGGAGGACACCCTGCACCTGCCGGACGGCAGCCCCGCACCCGACAACGCCGCCCTGGTCGAGGCCGCCGTCGCCCTCGGCGCCACCTGACCCCCGCGCGCCCGCACCCGCGTGCCGCCGGGCACCGGGCCGCGTAGGAAGGTGCGCCCGTCGGGGCGGGCGCGGACGTGCCGCCGGGTATCCGCCTGCCGCCGGGCCCCGTGTGCCGCCGGCACCCCTCGGAAGGCGCCGGCAACATCGCGCTCGTTCCGGGATGTAGTGGCCTCCGACACGTGACGATGCCACTACATCCAGGAACGAGGGTGATCTTGCAAGGCCGACCTCGCGGCCCGTCTGCCGGCGGGCGCGGCGCTGGGCGCGGCGGCGGTGCTGCTGAGCAGGTCCGGAAGCCGACTCATCGATCTTCGGCGCGGACCGTTTGTCCGCTCCTGTCCGGCATGCCTTCACCAACGGGTGACGGCACAACTTCTCTCCGTTCGGGGGGTTTGATCATGAGTTCTTGACCGAACGGCCCCCGGCGACCTAGCCTCGCCATACAGGCTCACGTTGCCCGACCAGCGCAGGCTAAGCGCACAACATAGATCTCGTAACAGAACAGCATCACTTTGGCCAGCTCCACCGGCCTTTGACGGCAGCTCCGGACAGCCGGTCCGGGGCCGTTCCGACAACTGCACCCGGATGTCGGCGTTGCCCCGCGAGGGCACCGCCGGCGGAGAGCCATACCCCACGGCCAGCCGCTCGGTCGGGCATCCAGAGCCGCAGAGGTTCGTGCCCTGCGGCACGGTCCCCTGCGGCGTCGACGTTCAGGGGGAGGCGGCCATGGCGGGGCGGCACAGGGACCAGTGGTCCCGAGGGGGTGTCGACGGGCGCGGTGCCGTCGTCGGCATCCGGCGGTGCGCGACGGCCGTGCGGCAATGCTCGACCCTCACCCGGCAGCCGGCCATCGCCGGCCGGGGCGCCGGAGTTCCGGCATGAGCCCCTTCGACGTGGTGCTGCTGGTGGCGGTGCTGGTGCTCGCCGCGGTGGTGGTGGGCGCCGTGCTCTTCGGCGTCCGCGCGCTGCGCAGCTTCGGCGCGGCCCCGGCCCCGGAGGACCCGGCCTTCATCGCCGAGAAGGACCGCCAGGAGCAGTCCCTCGCCGCGCTGCGGACCGCCGCCGACGAGGTGAACAGCACCATCGACGTGGCGAAGTCGGCCGCGTCCGCCGCCCGCGCCGAGGCGGCCGGTGCCAAGGCCGAGGCGAAGGCGGCCCGGGCCGAGGCGGGTCGGGTGCTCGACGACGCCCGCGCCGAGGCCGACACCATCCTGGAACGGGCCCACAAGCAGGCCGAGGCCGACGCCGAGCAGTTGCGGGCCAGCGCCCGGCGCAGCGGCGAGCGGGAGGTCGCCGTGCTCGCCGCGACGACCCGGGAGCAGGCCGCCGAGGTGGAACGCCGGGCCGCCCGGATGGACGAGCGGGAGCGGCTGCACACCGAGGAGGTCGAGCGGCTCGCCGAGCGGGAGCGGCAGCTCACCTCGGCCAGCGCGGCGCTGGCCGAGCGGGAGGCGGCGGTGACCGAGCGGGAGGTCGAGCTGACCCTGGCCGAGGAGCGGCGCCGGCGCGAACTGGAACGGGTCGCCGGGCTCACCGCCGACGCCGCCCGGGCCGAGCTGATCGAGGCGATCGAGACCCAGGCGAAGCGGGAAGCGGCGCTGCTGGTGCGGGACATCGAGTCGGACGCCCGCAACACCGCCGAACAGCGCGCCCGGCACATCGTGGTGGACGCCATCCAGCGGGTGGCGAGCGAGCAGACCGCGGAGAGCGTGGTCAGCGTCCTGCACCTGCCCGGTGACGAGATGAAGGGCCGGATCATCGGCCGGGAGGGGCGCAACATCCGCGCCTTCGAGTCGGTGACCGGGGTGAACCTGATCATCGACGACACCCCCGAGGCGGTGCTGCTCTCCTGCTTCGACCCGGTCCGCCGCGAGGTCGGCCGGCTCACCCTGGAGAAGCTGGTCCTCGACGGCCGGATCCACCCGCACCGGATCGAGGAGGTCTACGAGCTGGCCCGCGAGGAGGTGGAGGAGCTCTGCCACCGGGCCGCCGAGGACGCCCTCGTCGAGGTGGGCATCACCGAGATCCACCCGGAGCTGGTCACCCTGCTCGGCCGGCTGCGGTACCGAACGTCGTACGGGCAGAACGTGCTCAAGCACCTGGTGGAGACCGCGCACATCGCCGGGATCATGGCCGCCGAGCTGCGACTGGACGTGCCCACCATCAAGCGGTCGGCGTTCCTGCACGACATCGGCAAGGCGCTCACCCACGAGGTGGAGGGCAGTCACGCCATCATCGGCGCCGACCTGGCCCGCAAGTACGGCGAGAGCGAGGACGTCGTGCACGCCATCGAGGCGCACCACAACGAGGTGCCGCCGCAGACCATCGAGGCCGTGCTCACCCAGGCGTCGGACGCCTGTTCCGGCGGCCGGCCGGGCGCGCGGCGGGAGAGCCTGGAGGCGTACGTCAAGCGGCTGGAGCGGATCGAGGAGATCGCGGCCGGCAAGCTCGGCGTGGAGAAGGTCTTCGCCATGCAGGCCGGCCGGGAGATCCGGGTGATGGTCAAGCCGGACGACGTGGACGACATCGGCGCGGCGGTGCTGGCCCGGGACGTGGCCAAGCAGATCGAGGAGGAGCTGACCTACCCCGGTCAGATCCGGGTGACGGTGGTCCGCGAGTCCCGGGTCACCGAGATCGCCCGCTGACGGGGTAAGGCACGGAAAGGGCCGGCCCGCGAGGGCCGGCCCTTTCGTCGTACGCCGGAGGTCAGATACCGCTGCCGGCGCCCTCGGCCTGCGCGGTGAGCGCGGCCGGGGGCGGGTTCTGCGCCGGCGTGCCGGCGGTCTTGCGGCCCCGGGAGAGCCGGCGCTGGACGTACTGGGCGAGCTTCGACAGCGAGTAGTTCACCGTGATGAAGAGCGCCGCGATCACCACGTACACCTGGATCGGGTTGCCCAGCACGCCGATGATCTGCTTGCCGATGTTCAGGGTCTCCTCGTAGCTGATGATGAAGCCCAGCGAGGTGTCCTTGAGCACCACGACCAGCTGGCTGATCAGCGCCGGCAGCATGATCCGGAAGGCCTGCGGCAGGAGGATCATCCGGGTGGTCTGCGCCGGGGAGAGTCCGATCGCGGCGGCGGCCTCCGCCTGCCCGCCGGGCAGCCCCTCCATGCCGGAGCGGAGGATCTCGGCGATGACCACCGAGTTGTAGACGGTCAGACCGATGACCAGGTACCAGAGGTTGTCGAAGGAGATGCCGAACTCGGGGAAGCCGCGCGCGACGAAGAAGATGGTGAGCACCACCGGCAGGCCGCGGAACACCTCGACGCAGACCCGGGTGACCGCGGAGAGCAGCACGCTCAGTCCGCGCAGCAGGTACGCCAGCGGCGTGGCCAGCCCGGTGAACCGGCGCCGGGTCAGGCTCTTGAGCTGGATCCGCAGCACCGCGAGCACGGTGCCGACCACCAGCGAGGAGACGATGGCCAGCGCGGCGGCGATCAGGGTGTTCTTGAAGCCGAGGCCGATCCGGTCCCAGACCAGGGGGAAGTTCTCGTTCGAGGGGTCGACCAGCGGCCCCCAGAGCTCCATCGAGAACTGGCCCTTGGCGTCCAGCGGCCGGTAGATCAGGAGGTACGCCGCGACCAGCAGCACCACCGTGGCGACCAGGCTGGTGATCAGGGTGATCCGGCGCTGGCGGGGACCGGGGACGTCGTAGAGGACGCTGGTCTGCTGACTCATCGGGCCACCGCCTGTCGCTTCTCGATCCGGTCGAGCAGGGCACCGAGCGGCACGGTCATGATCAGGTAGCCGATCGAGATGCCGATGGCGACCGGGATGAAGGCGTACCCCTCGGCGGAGGTGAGCTGGTCGGCGCTCTGCGAGAGATCGCCGACCACCCCGAAGAAGCCGACCAGGGCCGAGTTCTTGATCATCGCGATGATCACCGAGCCGAGCGGCACGATCGAGGCCTTCCAGGACTGCGGCAGCACCACGTGGCGCAGGTTCTGCCCGAAGGTCAGGCCCAGCGATCGGGCCGCCTCGGCCTGACCGGCCGGCACCGCGTTCACCCCGGACCGCAGCGCCTCGCAGACGAACGCCGCGGTGTAGAGCACCAGCGCGATCAGCGCGAACCGGAAATACGGCAGGTCCGTGTCGAGCCGGCTGAACACCGCGTCCAGGCCGGGGACGCGCAGGAAATCAGCGTTGGAGCCGAGTACCGGCAGACCGAACGCGGCGAAGAACATCACCACGGTCAGTGGCATGTTCCGGAAGACGTTCACGTATCCGGTGCCGATCGCGCGCAGCGGCGGCACCGGCGAGATGCGGAGCACCGCCACGACGGCACCCAGGATCAGGGCGCCGATCGCGGCGAGCACGCAGATCTGGAGGGTGAGCCAGAAACCGCCCGCAAAGACGTCGAACTTGTCGATGAGCACATTCACGGGTCGGTGTTCCTCCCCACCCTCCAGATCGAGGTCAGATCAGTAGCGGTTGATGGTCGGCGGGGTGCCCAGCTCCGCGCCGAACTTGCCCGCGGTGTCGTCCCACGCCTTCTTCCAGCGACCGTCCGAGATCGCCTTCTCCAGGATGTCGTTGATGAAGGTCCGGAACGCGGTGTCGTCCTTCTTCACGCCGATGCCGTACGGCTCCTTGGTGAAGTTGTCGCCGGCCAGCTTGAACGACGCCTCGTCCTTGGCGATGTAGCCGAGCAGGATCACGTTGTCCGTGGTGACGGCGTTGACCTGGCCGCCCTTGAGGGCGTCGCGGCACTTGTCGTAGGTGTCGAAGAGCACCAGCTGGGTGCCGACGTCCTTGACGTACTTCTTGATGTTCTCGGCCGGGGTCGAGCCGGTGACCGAGCAGACCTTCTTGGTGCCGTCCTTGAAGGAGTCCGGCCCGGTGATGGTGGTGTCGTCCTTCTTGACCAGGATGTTCTGGCCGGCCTCGTAGTACGGCCCAGCGAAGGCGATCCGCTCCTTGCGCTTGTCGTTGATCGTGTAGGTCGCCGCGACCAGGTCGACGCTGCCGTCGATGATCTTGTCTTCACGGACCTTCGACGGCGTCTCGACGTACTCGATCTTGTCCTCGGGGATGCCGAGCTCCTTGACGATGATCTTCGCGATCTCGACGTCGAAGCCCTCCGGCTTGCCCGACAGGCCCTTCTGACCGAAGCCCGGCTGGTCGAACTTGGTGCCGACCTTGATCTTCTGGGCCTTGTTGAGCTTCTCCATGGTGCTGCCGGCGGCGAAGGACTTGCTGCCGGCGCCGGTGCCCTCGTCGGCGTCATCGCCGCCGCAGGCGGCCATGCCGAGCGCCAGGGTCGCGGCCGCGGCGAGCGCGGCTACGCGCTTCATACGCATACTCAATCTCCTTCTTCGACGGAGCCGCCGGACAGCGGCGCGCTCCACACAACGGACGCTCAGTGCGTGAGGATCTTGGAGAGGAAGTCGCGGGCCCGCTCGCTGCGGGGGTTCGCGAAGAACTCGGCGGGCGGGGCGTCCTCGACGAGTTGGCCGTCGGCCATGAAGATGACCCGGTTCGCGGCGTGCCGGGCGAAGCCCATCTCGTGGGTCACCACGACCATCGTCATGCCCTCACTGGCCAGCGAGGTCATCACGTCCAGCACCTCGCCGACCATCTCCGGGTCGAGCGCGCTGGTCGGCTCGTCGAAGAGCATCGCCTTGGGCTGCATGGCCAGCGCGCGGGCGATCGCCGCCCGCTGCTGCTGGCCGCCGGAGAGCTGGGCCGGGTACTTCTCGGCCTGGTTGGCGATGCCGACCCGGTCGAGCAGCGCCAGGCCGCGCTCGCGGGCGACGGCCGGCTTCTCCTTGCGGACCTTCACCGGCCCGAGGGTGACGTTCTCGAGGATCGTCTTGTGCGCGAACAGGTTGAACGACTGGAAGACCATGCCGACCTCGCTGCGCAGCTTCGCCAGCGCCTTGCCCTCGGCGGGCAGCGGCTGCCCGTCGAAGGTGATGGTGCCCGAGTTGATCGGTTCGAGGCGGTTGATCGCCCGGCAGAGCGTCGACTTGCCGGAACCCGAGGGGCCGATCACGACGACGACCTCGCCCTTGCCGACGGAGAGTGACACGTCGTCGAGCACGTGGAGTGGGCCGAACCACTTGTTGACCCCGTCCAGCACGATGAGCGGTTCGCCCGTCGTCACGTCGTCCACCGTCCCTGTGGTCGTTGCGGAAACGGGGTCGTGGACCCCCGGTTGTGGGCAACTGTAGGCGGGGTGACATGGCGGAACGCAACTCAGTGGGTCACGGAGCGGTAACACCGGTCCCGCAGATCGCCGAGAGTCCGAATTCCGTCCCGCTCAGGCCCCCTTGAGTGGCGGCGGTGACATTTCGCGGAGATCATGTGGGGATGACGGATCGCTTCCGGCTGACGGATCACGCCCGGGGCGGCGGCTGCGCCTGCAAGATCCCGCCCGGCGAGCTGGAGGCGATGGTGGCCGGGCTCGGTCCGGCCACCGGCACCGCCGAACTGCTGGTCGGGCTGGAGAACGGCGACGACGCCGCGGTGGTCCGGCTGGACGAGCGGACCGGCCTGGTCACCACCGCCGACTTCTTCACCCCGGTGGTGGACGACGCGTACGACTGGGGTCGCATCGCCGCCGCGAACGCGCTCTCCGACGTGTACGCGATGGGCGGCACCCCGCTGGTCGCCCTCAACCTGCTCTGCTGGCCGCGGGAGACGCTGCCGTTGGAGCTGGCCCGCGAGGTGCTGCGCGGCGGTCAGGACGTCGCCCGCGCGGCCGGCTGCCACCTCGCCGGCGGGCACAGCGTCGACGACGACGGCCCGAAGTACGGGCTCGCGGTCACCGGGCTGGTCCGCCCGGACGAGCTGATCACGCTGGACGCCGGGCGCGCCGGGCTGCCGCTGTCGCTGACCAAGCCGCTCGGCGTGGGGGTGCTGAACACCCGGCACAAGGCCACCGGCGAGGTCTTCGCCGAGGCGGTCGCCGCGATGACCACACTCAACCGGGACGCCGCCCGGGCCGCGGTCGCCGCCGGCATCCGCTGCGGCACCGACGTCACCGGATTCGGGCTGCTCGGGCACGCCAGCAAGCTGGCCCGGGCCAGCCGGCTCACCGTCGCGATCGACGCCGCCCGGGTGCCGTACCTGGCCGGCGCGCGGGAGGCCGTCCGGGACGGGTACGTCAGCGGCGGCACCCGGCGGAACCGGGACTGGGTCTCCCCGTGGACCGACTTCGGGTCGATCCCGGAGGCGGACCGGCTGCTGCTGGCCGACGCGCAGACCTCCGGCGGCCTGCTGGTCGCCGGCGAGGTGCCCGGCGGCACGGTGATCGGTGAGCTGCTGCCGCGCGGGGAGTCGATGGTCGTGGTGCGCTGACCCGGGCGGGCCGGGCGTGGGGTCCGCCGAACGGGCACCATACCCGATAAACTGTCACCTTCCCGCCACTCCGAGCAACGGCGCTCGGGGAAATTTGGCCCGTAATGGTCACAGACCGGTAACTTGCCCCCGGCTGAGGTCATATGCCCTCCACCATCGTCAGTAAGGCCCGATCCGGAGGCTGGTGGGACGAACGCAGCGAGGAGGCGGCGTGACCGAGCTGTGGAACTGGAGAATCGACCGGGTGGCCCCCGTGGAGGTCTACCCGGCGCTGGCCGAGGCCCTCGGCCGGGTGGTGATGCCCCTCGCCGTGGCCGATCCGGCGCGGCTGCCCACGTACGCGGTGATCTGCGACGTCTGGGAGGCGCCGGGGGAGTTCGGCACGATGGTCGACTGCTACGGGGTCCCCGAGCGGCTCAACGAGCGCAGCAGCATCGCCGCCCTGGCCCGGCTGCTCGACCGCAACTGCCTGCTCACCGACGACACCCTCGACGCCGGGCGGCACCTGCTGGTCGCCCCGGACGGCACCATCCGGCCGGTGCACTTCGACGTCACCGAGACCGACGACGGCGAGGTGCTCAGCAACCAGCGGCTCTGCACCGAGGCGCACCCCGGCTGCCGGGGCTGGTCCCGGTGCCACCGGTCCCGCTGGGCCCCCGACTCGGTGAACCCGGCCCTGGCCGCGGCCTGACCGTTGCGCGGCCACGCCGGCCGGCCGCGCTCGACCGCATCCCGCGTGGCGCGGGCCGGCTGCGGCCCGTGCCACCGCTCCCGGCCGTCGGCCGGCCCGGTCGACGGTCAGGCCGGTGCGGAGCCCCGACCGCCTGCCGGCTGGCCGCCCCGGACCACCAACTGGTCGAGCAGGGTCGCGGTGGCGGCGGCGACCGCCCGCACCGCCTCGTCGAAGGCCGCGGCGTTGTGCGCGGCGGGCGCCCGGAACCCCGAGATCTTCCGGACGTACTGCAACGCGGCGGCGTCGATGTCCGCCGGGGTCACCTCGGGCACGTACGGCTCACGCAGCGTCTTGATGCTCCGGCACATCTCTCCTCCTGAGGTCGGCGACTCCGACCAACGATGCCATCAGTGCCCCGCTCCGCGCCGCCCTCGGCGCGGGGCTCGGCCCGACCGGCGGGGCCGCTACCCTGGTAGCCCGAGGAAAGGGGCGCCGAGCAGGTGGCTAGGACCTACAACGTCGTGACGTACGGCTGCCAGATGAACGTGCACGACTCCGAGCGCATCTCCGGTCTGCTGGAGCAGGCCGGCTACGTCCGCGCGGCCGGGATGGACGACGACCCCGACGTGGTGGTGTTCAACACCTGCGCGGTCCGGGAGAACGCCGACAACCGGCTCTACGGCAACCTCGGCCGCCTGCGTCCCGCGAAGAACCAGCGCCCCGGCATGCAGATTGCCGTCGGCGGCTGCCTGGCCCAGAAGGACCGCGGCGACATCGTCCGCAAGGCGCCGTGGGTGGACGTGGTCTTCGGCACCCACAACATCGGCTCGCTGCCGGTGCTCCTGGAGCGGGCCCGGCACAACGCTGCCGCCGAGGTGGAGATCCTCGAGTCCCTCGACGTCTTCCCCTCCACCCTGCCGACCCGGCGCGAGTCGACGTACGCCGGCTGGGTGTCGATCTCGGTGGGCTGCAACAACACCTGCACCTTCTGCATCGTGCCCAGCCTGCGCGGCAAGGAGAAGGACCGGCGCCCCGGCGACATCCTCTCCGAGGTGCGCGCCCTGGTCGACGAGGGCGTGCTGGAGGTGACCCTGCTCGGGCAGAACGTCAACTCCTACGGGGTGGCGTTCGGCGACGCTGGCGAGCCGAACTGGAAGCGCAGTGGTGGCCGGTCGGCATTCGCCGAGCTGCTGCGGGCCTGTGGCGACATCGACGGGCTGGAGCGGGTCCGGTTCACCAGCCCGCACCCGAAGGACTTCACCGACGACGTGATCGCCGCGATGGCCGAGACGCCGAACGTCTGCCACTCGCTGCACATGCCGTTGCAGTCCGGCTCGGACGACGTGCTGAAGGCGATGCGCCGGTCGTACCGGTCGGAGAAGTACCTGGGGATCATCGAGAAGGTCCGGGCGGCGATGCCGGACGCGGCGATCACCACCGACATCATCGTCGGCTTCCCCGGCGAGACCGAGGCCGACTTCCAGCGCACCCTGGACGTGGTCCGCGAGGCCCGGTTCTCCTCGGCGTTCACCTTCCAGTACTCGAAGCGTCCCGGCACCCCGGCCGCCACCATGGACGACCAACTGCCCAAGCAGGTGGTGCAGGAACGCTACGACCGGCTGATCGCCACGGTGGAGGAGATCACCTGGGCGGAGAACAAGCGCCTGGTGGGGGAGACCGTCGAGGTGCTGGTCGCCGTCGGCGAGGGGCGCAAGGACGAGCGCACCGGCCGGATGTCCGGCCGCGCCCGCGACGGCCGCCTGATCCACTTCGCGACGGGCGGAGCCGGAGCGAACGGCCAGCGCGGCGACGCCGGCTCGTTCGCGGGGTCGATCCGCCCCGGCGACATCGTGCACACCACCGTCACGTACGCCGCCCCGCACCACCTCAACGCCGACGGCGAGCCGCTGTCGCACCGGCGTACCCGGGCCGGTGACGCCGCCGAGGCTGGCCGCTCCCCGCGTACCCCCGGGGTGCTGCTCGGGCTGCCCACGATCGGCGCGCCGCCGGCGGCGCCCGCGGCGACGGGTGGCTGCGCGGCGCACTGACCGCACCGCCGACGGCCGGGACCTCCGCGGGGAGGCCCCGGCCGTCGCCCGGGCCCGTCGCCGACCGGGCCCGGAGTCTCAGCAGGCGGTGCCGTTGAGCTTCACCGTGCCCGGCGTGGTGGCCGCGCCGTTCGCGGTGAAGCCGATCGTCACCGACGCGCCCGGAGCGAGGGCCCTCGCCCAGTCGGGGGCGGCCGCGGTGACCGTCGTGCCGGACTGCGTCACGGTGGCGTTCCAGCCGCTGGCCAGGGTCACCCCGGCGGGCCAGCTCCAGGTGACCGACCACGGGTTCGGCGTGCCGGTGCCGGTGTTCTTCACGCTCAGCTCGCCCTGGAAGCCGCCCTGCCAGGCGTTGACCTGCTGGTAGCCGGCCGTGCAGGCGCCGGTCGGCACCGGGTCGCCGGTGGGTGAGCCGGTCGGGGTCGGGGTCGGCGAGCCGGTCGGCGTCGGCGACGGGTTGCCGCCGCCCCCGCCCACGGGGGCGATCAGGTACGGCTGGAGGATCGCCTGCTTGGCGGTGTTGATGCTGGTCCAGTCGTCCAGGGCGATGCCGCCGGTGTCACCGGAGTTCGGGTTCCACGACCAGTAGGTGAAGGACATCCCGTTCACCCCGCTGCCGGTGTAGGCCATCAGGTTCTCCAGCCAGACCTTGTCCTTCGGGTCCTGCAGCGTGGTGCCGAACTCACCCATCATGATCGGGGCGACGTTCTGCTTGTAGAGGTAACCCCAGTACTTGTCCCAGATGGCCGGCATGTTCGCCGGGTAGGACGGGTCGTCGAACCAGGCCTGGTGGTAGACCGAGGTGGCGTACTCGTGCGGCGAGTAGACCAGCCGGTTCGCCACGTTCAGCCGGACCGGGAACTGCCCGGCCTTCGACAGGTTGCCGCCCCACCAGCCGCAGTCCTCGTCGTTGCTGGGGTCGCCGTCCCAGACGTTCGACAGGCCGCCGCTGGGGCAGCTCACCCCCTCCACGAAGATCAGCCAGTTGGGCTGCACGCCGAGGATCGCGTTGCCGGCGCGCTCGGCGGCCAGCCGCCAGTCCCGGGCGGTGTCCCCGCAACCCCAGCAGGCGCCGGTGGCGGCCGGGTTGGTGCCCTCGGCGTGCGGCTCGTTGTGCAGGTCGGCGCCGATCACGGTCGGGTTGCCCGCGTACCGCTGGGCGAGCATCTTCCAGTCGTTGATCCAGGTCGCCTCGGAGACGGTCGAGGTGTACCAGAGCGGCGACTGCCCGGCCGCGGTGGGCCGGTGCCGGTCCAGGATGACCCGCATCCCCTTGCCCCCGGCGTAGTCGATCACCTTGTCCAGGATCTGCAGCGGGGAGAGCCCGACCAGGTCCGGGTTGACGTAGTCGTTGATCCCGCTCGCGGTGGCGCCCGGCTTCAGCGCGTCGTTCGAGTAGGGGATGCGCAGGGTGTTGTAGCCCAGGCTGGCCATTTTGTCGAGTTGCCCCCGCCACGGGTTGCTGGACCACAGGCCGTGGAAGGTCTTGTTGTCGGTCTCCATGCCGAACCAGTTGATGCCGGTCAGCCGGACCGTGGCGCCGGCCCTGTCCACGATCTTGCTGCCGCTGGTGTGCAGGTAGCCGGTGCCGGTGCCGCCGGTGGCGGCGGCGGCCGGGGTGGTGCTGACGGCGGCGGCGGCGAGGACGCCGGCCGCGGCGGTGGCGAGCGCGGTCAGCGCGCCGCCGAGGGCGGTGGGTCGGTGCATGCGAGCTCCACTTCGGATGCCCCGGCGCCGCGACGGCGACGCGGGGAAGGACCGGGGGCGGCCCGCCCGCACGTCACGCTTCTATTCGAGTACGCGGACAGTGCGCGACGGGACACGTCACGAAGGACGCGTCCACTCGCGTGCAGCACCGCCGACTGCCGACGGCGGTGTGCTCCGTCGGTGCCCTCGCCCCGGTGCCCGACCTGGCTCTGCCGCTCATTCTGATCAGCCCACCTCGATGCGTCAACCAGCCCACGGGAAGTAGCGCGGGGCGCGAAAGCCCCCGCTCCCGAGGTGGGAGCGGGGGCTTTCGGAACGCGTGCGCGTCAGCCGGCCCGCTCGGCGAGCTGGAGGAACTGCCGCTTCGAGGCGAGCGCCTGCTCGGCCTCCTTGATCCGGCGGGCATCCCCGGCGGCCTGCGCCCGGGCCAGCCGCTCCTCGGCCTCGGCCACCTGCGACCGCATCTGCGCGAGCAGCGGGTTGTCCTCCTTGGTGGTGCGCCGCCAGGCCGAGTCCATGACCTCGCGGACCTTGTCGTCGACGGCCCGCAGCCGGCGCTCCAGCCCGGCGGCGGCCTCCCGCGGCACCCGGCCGGCCTCGTGCCACTGCGCCTGGATCTCCCGCAGCTTGGCCTGCGCGCCCTTCGGGTCACCGTCGACGTCCAGCGCCTCGGCCTCGACGATCAGGGCCTGCTTGCGCTCCAGGTTGGCCTTCTGCTCGTTGTCCCGCGCCGAGAAGACCTCACTGCGCCGGCTGAAGAACGCGTCCTGGGCGGCCCGGAACCGTTCCCAGAGCTTCTGCTCCGCCTCCTTGGAGGCGCGGGGCGCGGCCTTCCACTGGTTCATCAGGTCCTTGAGCTGGTTGGCGGTGGCCGCCCAGTCGGTGGACTCGCGCAGCTTCTCGGCCTCGGCGACCAGCTCCTCCTTGACCGTCTGCGCCTGCTTGCGCTGCTGGTCGAGGGAGGCGAAGTGGGCGCCCCGGCGCCGGGTGAAACCGTCCCGGGCCGCCGCGAACCGCTTCCACAGCTCGCCGTCGGCCTTCTTGTCGACGCCGCGGATGGTCTTCCACTCGTCGAGGATCTCCTTGAGCCGGTCCCCGGCGGTCTTCCAGCCGGTCGACTCGGCGGCCAGCTTCTCGGCCTCCTCGACCAGGGCGGTCTTGCGGGCCAGCGCCTCGACCCGGGCCGCGTCCTTGGCGGCGCGCGCCTCACCGGCCTTCTCCTCGGCGACCACGGCGAGCTTGTCCAGCCGCGCGGCCAGCGCGTCGATGTCGCCGACCACGTGCGCCTCGTTCAGCGAGGCGCGGATCCGACGGATCGTCGTCAGTGAGTGGCCGGCGTCCGCCGCGCCCGAGTTGAGCCGGGCCTCGGTCAGGTCCACCTCGGTCACCAGGTCGGCGAAGCGCCGGGCGAAGTGGGCCAGCCCCTCCTCCGGGGCTCCCGCCTGCCAGGATCCGACCACCCGCTCGCCCTCGGTGGTCTTGACGTACACGGTGCCGTCCGCGTCCACCCGTCCGAAGGCAGTCCAGTCGCTCATGTGCCCATCCTCGTTCTCCCGGCGTCGACGGGAGGGTCCCCGCGATCGCCGCCACGGCGCAGCAAAGTTACTTCCGGCATTGTCACAGGTCCGCCCCCGTCCGCGTCGAGCGCCTGTCGCCGACCGTGACCATACGGTGTCCTACCGCCCGAATGGCCGGATCGGCGGGGAGACGCACCGGCGCGTCCGGCTACGGTGAACCCGTGTCTCTGGTCGCCGCTGCCGTCTGTCCCCATCCGCCGCTGATCGTTCCGGAGCTTGCCGGCGCCGCCGCGCCGGAGCTGGACGACCTCCGCGCCGCCGCGGACGCCGCCGTCGCCGGGCTCCTCGAGACGGGGCCGGAGAGCCTGGTGGTGGTCGCCGGGAACGCCCGGGGCGCCGAGTACTTCTCGCCCTTCCGGGGCTCCTTCACGCCCTGGGGGCTGCCGCTGGAGGTGCGTCTGGCCGACCGGCCCGACGGCCCCGACGAGGGCGACCCGCTTCCGCTCGGCCTCCTGGTGGGCGCCTGGCTGCTGAGGCGCGCGCCCGAGCCCACCGGCCGGACGTACCGGATGATGACCGTCGCCGACGACGAGCCGGTGGCCGGGTGCCGGGCGCTGGGGGAGCGGATCGGGTCGGACCGGCCCTGGGCGCTGCTGGTGATGGGGGACGGGTCGGCCTGCCGCGGCCAGAAGTCGCCGGGCTACGACGACCCGCGCGCCGGGGCGTACGACGAGGGGGTGGCCCGGGCCCTGGCCGCCGCGGACGCCGAGGCGCTGCTCGGCCTTGACCCGGGGCTGTCGGCGGAGCTGCGGGTGGCCGGGCGGGCCCCCTGGCAGGTGCTGGCCGGCGCGGTCCGGGCGGCCGGCGGGGACTGGCGGGGCGAGCTGAGCTACGCCGACGCCCCCTACGGCGTTTCCTACTTCGTGGCGAACTGGAGACCGGCGTGACCGGCGTGGTCGTGGCGGTGGTCGGGCCGACCGCCGCTGGCAAGTCGGCGTTGAGCATCGCGCTGGCGCACGCGCTCGGCGGCGAGGTGGTCAACGCCGACTCGATGCAGCTCTACCGGGGCCTGGACATCGGCACCGCCAAGCTCACCCACGCCGAACGGGACGGCGTGCCGCACCACCTGCTGGACATCTGGGAGGTGACCGAGCCGGCCAGCGTCGCCGAGTACCAGCGGCTGGCCCGGAAGGCGGTCGACGACATCCTGGCCCGGGGGAGGGTGCCGCTGCTGGTCGGCGGCTCCGGGCTGTACGTGCGGGCGGTGCTGGAGCAGTTCGAGTTCCCCGGCACCGATCCGCTGGTGCGGGAGCGGCTGGAGGCGGAGCTGGCCGCGGTCGGCCCGGCCCCGCTGCACGCCCGGCTGCGCGCGGCCGACCCGGTGGCGGCGGAGGGGATCCTGCCCGGCAACGGCCGGCGGATCGTCCGGGCGCTGGAGGTGATCGAGCTGACCGGCCAGCCGTTCACCGCGTCGCTGCCCGAGCCGACGCCGTACTACCCGTCGGTGCAGCTCGGTGTCGACCTGGACACGGCGCTGTTGGACGAGCGGATCGCGCTGCGGGTGGACCGGATGTGGGCCGACGGCCTGGTCGCCGAGACCCGCGAGCTGGTCGGCCGGGGGCTGCCCGAGGGGCGGACGGCCAGTCGGGCGCTCGGCTACCAGCAGGTGCTGCGTTTCCTGGCCGGGGAGCTGACGGAGGCCGAGGCGCACGACGAGACGATCCGGGCCACCCGGCGGTTCGTCCGCCGGCAGCGCTCCTGGTTCCGCCGGGATCCGCGGATCCACTGGCTCGACTCGGCCTCGCCGGCGTTTGTCGACACTGCGCTGCGACTGGTCGCCGACCATCGGCGATGATGGGGGCGTGGAGTTCACCAAGGGCCACGGCACCGGCAACGATTTCGTCATCCTGCCCGACCCGGACGGGGCGCTCGACCTGACGCCCGGCCTGGTCGCCGCGATCTGTGACCGGCGGCGCGGCGTCGGCGGGGACGGCGTGCTGCGGGTGGTCCGTGCGGCCAAGCATCCGGACGGGGCCGCCCTCGCGGGCGAGGCCGAGTGGTTCATGGACTACTGGAACTCCGACGGCTCGTTCGCCGAGATGTGCGGCAACGGCGCCCGGGTCTTCGTCCGCTACCTGCTGGAGACCGGGCTGGCGACGCCGGCTGGCGCGGCGCTGCCGGTGGCCACCCGGGCCGGCGTCGTGCGCGCGCGGGTCGAGGGCGAGACCATCGCCGTCGAGATGCAACGCCCTCGGGTGTACGACGCGTCGACCGCGACCCTGGGCGGGCTGACCCTGACCGGGTCGGCGGTGGACGTCGGCAACCCGCACCTGGTCTGCGCCCTGCCCGCCGGCCTCGACCTGACCGCCCTGGACCTGACCCGCGCCCCCGACTTCGACGCCGCGCTCTTCCCGGCCGGGGTGAACGTCGAGTTCACCGCCCCCGGCGAGCCGGTCGCCGGGGTGGACGGGCACGTGCTGATGCGGGTCTACGAGCGCGGCTCGGCCGAGACGCTCTCCTGCGGCACCGGCGCCTGCGCGGTCGGCGCGGTGGCCCTGCGTGACGCGGCCCGGGACACCGGCACGGTCGCCGTCGACGTCCCCGGCGGTCGCCTCACCGTCACGGTGACGGAGGACTCCTGCTGGCTCTCCGGCCCCGCGGTCCTGGTCGCCACCGGCGAGCTCACCCCCGCGGCGTTCCTGCCCTGACCCGCCCCGTCCCGTCCCAACCCGTCCCCGTCGCGAGGGGACCGGAAGCGCAACCCTGTCCGGCACGCTTTGCTCTGCTGCAGCGGGCGCAACACCCGATGTCCGGATAGCGGACGTCGGGTGTTGCCGTGGCGTCAGCAGAGCAAAGCGTGCCAACCCTTGGGGTCCGACCCCAGCGGTCATCATGAGGTCGGCCGGTCGGGTGCGTTTCTTGTCGCTTGAGCGACAAGAAACGCACCCGGAGGCGGGTGGATCAGGGGGTGGCGGAGGCGTTGGCGGCGATCTCGGGGAGGTCGGCCGGGCCGGGGTCGGCGGCCGGGCGGGGGGTGGCCGCCGGGTTCTGCGCCGCGGCGCGGACCGCCGCCGCCACGGCCGGGGCGACCCGGGAGTCGAAGACGCTCGGCACGATCACCGTCGGGTTGATCTTGTCCTCGCCGACCACGTCGGCGATGGCCCGGGCGGCGGCGATCGCCATCTCCTCGGTGAACTCCTCGGCGTGCGCGTCGAGCATGCCGCGGAAGACGCCGGGGAAGGCGAGCACGTTGTTGATCTGGTTCGGCTGGTCGGAGCGGCCGGTGGCGACCACCGCGGCGTGCTTGCGGGCCTCCCGGGGGTCGACCTCCGGGTCCGGGTTGGCCAGCGCGAAGACGATCGAGTCCTTCGCCATGGTGGCGATGTCGTCCCCGGTGAGCAGGTTCGGCGCGCTCACCCCGATGAAGACGTCCGCGCCGCGCACCGCGCCCGGCAGGTCGCCGGAGTAGTTCTCCTTGTTGGTGTTCTCGGCCAGCCACCGCCAGGCCGGGTTCAGGTCGGCCAGGCCGCGGTGCAGGGCGCCCCGGCGGTCGTACGCGATGATGTCGCCCACGCCCTGGCGTAGCAGCAGCTTCATGATCGCGGTGCCGGCCGCGCCGGCGCCGGAGACGACCACCCGGACGTCCGAGAGCTGCTTGCCCACGACGCGCAGCGCGTTGGTCAGCGCGGCCAGCACGCAGATGGCGGTGCCGTGCTGGTCGTCGTGGAAGACCGGGATGTCCAGCGCCTCGCGCAGCCGGGCCTCGATCTCGAAGCAGCGCGGCGCGGCGATGTCCTCCAGGTTGATCCCGCCGTACGCCGGCGCGATCGCCTTGACGATCGCGACGATCTCGTCGGTGTCCTGGGTGTCGAGCACTACCGGCCAGGCGTCCACCCCGCCGAAGCGCTTGAACAGCGCCGCCTTGCCCTCCATCACCGGCAGCGAGGCCGCCGGCCCGAGGTTGCCCAGGCCCAGCACGGCCGAGCCGTCGCTGACCACCGCGACCGTGTTGCGCTTGATGGTCAGCCGCCGGGCATCGGCCGGGTTCTCCGCGATGGCCATGCAGACCCGGGCCACCCCCGGGGTGTACGCCCGGGACAGCTCGTCGCGGGTGCGCAGGCCGACCTTGGAGGTGACCTCGATCTTGCCACCGAGGTGCAGCAGGAACGTCCGGTCGGAGACCTTGCGGACGTCCACCCCGTCGAGCGCGGTCAGCGCGTCGACCACCTGGTCGGCGTGGCCGGTGTCGGCGGTGTCGCAGGTCAGGTCGACGATCACGCTGGTCGGGTCGGAGTCGACCACGTCCAGCGCGGTGACGATCGCGCCGGCCTCGCCGACGGCGGTGGTGAGCCGCCCGATGGAGGAGGCGTCCGCAGTCACCGCGATCCGGATGGTGATCGAGAATCCTGCACTCGGCAGGCGGGTGATGGCCACGGGAAGTTCCTCCGTCATCGCTGAGCGGCTCGCTCCGCATTTCTACTCGCTCGCCGAGGTCGGCCGGCATCCACCCCCGCTTTTCCGCCGGTCGAGGGTGGGCATATAGCAGGTGCGCGGCGCGTTGCTACATGTCAGGATTGCTTCCTTAGCGTCAAAACGGACAGGAGACCAGTTTGCGAGACCAGGAGAGCTTCGTGCCCTTCGAGGACGAGGAGCTCGATGCCACCACCGGCGAGATGGAACTGTCGGAGCGGCAGTCGCTGCGGCGGGTCCCCGGCCTCAGCACCGAACTCACCGATGTCACCGAGGTCGAGTACCGGCAGCTGCGCCTGGAGCGGGTGGTCCTGGTGGGCGTCTGGACCGAGGGCACGCAGAGCGACGCCGACAACTCCCTGACCGAGCTCGCGGCGCTGGCCGAGACGGCCGGCTCGCAGGTGCTCGAGGGGCTGATCCAGCGGCGCAACCGGCCCGACCCGGCCACCTACATCGGCCGGGGCAAGGTCGACGACCTGGGCGCGATGGTGCTGGCCACCGGCGCCGACACGGTGATCTGCGACGGTGAACTCTCCCCGTCCCAGCTCCGCAACCTGGAGCAGCGCACCAAGGTCAAGGTGGTCGACCGCACCGCGCTGATCCTCGACATCTTCGCCCAGCACGCCAAGAGCAAGGAAGGTAAGGCGCAGGTTGAGCTGGCTCAGCTCGAATACCTGCTGCCGCGCCTGCGCGGTTGGGGTGAGACGTTGTCCCGGCAGGCCGGTGGTTCCGGTCGCGGCGGCGGCGCCGGCGGCGGCGTGGGTCTGCGTGGTCCCGGTGAGACCAAGCTGGAGACCGACCGGCGCCGGATTCGCACCCGCATTTCCCGGCTGCGCCGGGAGATCAAGGGCATGAAGACGGTACGCCAGACCAAGCGCGCCCGCCGTACCCGTAACGCGGTCCCAGCGGTGGCGATCGCCGGCTACACCAACGCCGGCAAGTCGAGCCTGCTCAACCGGCTCACCGGCGCCGGAGTGCTGGTGGAGAACGCGCTCTTCGCCACCCTGGATCCGACCACCCGCAAGGCCACCACCTCCGACGGGCGGCTCTACACCCTCTCCGACACCGTCGGGTTCGTCCGGCACCTGCCGCACCAGATCGTCGAGGCGTTCCGCTCGACGCTGGAGGAGGTCGCCGAGTCCGACCTGGTGGTGCACGTGGTCGACGGCACCCACCCCGACCCGGAGGAGCAGGTTCGCGCGGTCCGCGAGGTGCTCTCCGAGGTGGGCGCCGACCGGCTGCCCGAGCTGCTGGTGATCAACAAGACCGACGCGGCCGACGAGGAGACCCTGCTGCGGCTCAAGCGGATCTGGCCGGACGCCGTCTTCGTCTCCGCCTACAACGGTCGGGGGCTCGACGGGCTGCGCCAGGCCATCGAGGAGCGGCTGCCCCGCCCCGCGGTGGAGGTGCGCGCCGTGCTGCCGTACGACCGTGGTGACCTGGTCGCCCGGCTGCACCGGCAGGGTGAGGTGCTGAGCACCGCCCACCTGCCGGAGGGGACCCTGCTGCACGTACGGGTCTCCGAGGCGATCGCCGCCGAGCTGGCGCCGTTCGCCGCGTCCGAGCAGCAGGCGGTCGGCGCCGCCCGCTGAAGCGCTCCCGGGGCACCTTCGCCGCGTGCCCGGCATGCGACACTGGCGGAATGCGCCGCGCTGTTTCCTCGGTCACGGTAGCCCTCGGCCTGCTGGGGGCTACCGTGGCATCCGCCGGTGTCGCCCTCGCGGCACCCACCTCGTCCGCTCCCGTGACCCCGGGCAAGAAGCGGTGCACGATCGAGGATCCGCGGCTGCGCGAGCTCTCCGGGCTGGTGGCCACCAAGACCGGCTACATCGTGATCAACGACGGCACCCTGCAGGAGAGCCGTAAGAAGGTCTTCTTCCTCGACACCAAGTGTCAGATCGCCAAGGATCCGGTCCGCTACTCCGGTTCCGGCCCGTTCGACACCGAGGATCTCGCGCTCTCCCCGGACGGCAACACGCTCTGGATCGCCGACATCGGCGACAACGTGACCAGCAAGGAGCGGCGCCCCCGGATCGCGGTGTGGAGCATGACGGTCACCGGGGCCAAGCAGCCGGTGCTGCACCGGATGTCGTACCCGGAGGGCAAGCCGCACGACGCCGAGGCGCTGCTGATCGGGGCCAACGGCCTGCCGCTGGTGATCACCAAGGTGCCCAGCGGCAAGGCGGAGATCTACAGCCCGCAGGGGAAGCTGCCCAGCGGCGACACCGACCCGGTGCCGATGAAGAAGGTCGGCGAGATCACCCTGCCGAAGACCACCACCGAGAACCCGCTGAACATCATCGGCCGGGTCGCCATCACCGGCGCCGCCCGCTCCCCGGACGGCAGCAAGGTGGTGCTGCGCACCTACGCGGACGCCTTCGAGTACGACGTGACGGGTGGCGACGTCCTCGCGGCGCTCACCACCGCCACGCCCCGGGTCACCCCGCTGGCCGACCCGTTCGGCGAGGCCATCTCCTACACCCCGGACGGCCGCTCCTTCGTCACCGTCTCCGACGGCGGCGAGCTCTCCGAGGACGAGCCGATCGACATCCTCGCCTACACCCCGTCGACCAAGGGCGCGGACGGCCCCGAGGGCGCCGCCAAGGCGCCCAAGCCGGTGGCCGAGAAGTCCTGGACCGACGGGCTCAGCCTGGACCAGATCACCTACCTGATCGGGGCGATCGGCGTGCTGGGCGCGCTGCTGGTCGGCGCCGGTGTCTTCGGGATCCTCCGCTCCCGGCGCAACCCGCCACCGGGCGACGACGACCGCGACGCGCTCGACCGTCCGGGCCGGGACGACCCGTTCTCCTCCGGCGCCCTCGGTCGCCCGGAGGACGGCTTCGGCGACGGTCCCGGTGCGGACCGGCCGCGGGGCGGCGTCTACGGCGGCGCGCCGGCGGGTAGCGGCGTCTACGGCGCTCCGGGGGGCGCGAACGGCGTACCCGGGCGACCGGCGCCCGGTAGCGGGGTCTACGGCGGTGGCCGCCCGCCCGGCGGTGTGGCGGCGCCCGGCGGTGGCCGCCCGGCCGGTGGTGGCGTGTACGGCGGCGGCGAAGTCGGGT
>NZ_JBAKHO010000070.1:0-24276 GCF_036902735.1 Micromonospora lacuserhaii
CTGCGCGGGCCGCGCGGGCGGCGCGTCGGCGGCCGGCGACCGGCGCGGCGGCAGCACCGGGTCGAGCCAGGGGCCGGTCGGGCCGGGGCGGGCCGGGGGGGTCGGCGCGGAGCGTTCGACCCGGGGGATGAAGGCGGTCTCGTCCTCGCTCTGGTTGCGGTGACGTGCGTCGCCGCCTTCCCGGGTCATCGAGGCACCGTCGCCGATCGCAGCGCCGTCGAGTCCTTGAAGGCGGGCACGGTCACCGTGGCGACATTTTCCGAGTAGCCCAGCTTGTAGTGGTCGACCGCCTGCTTGAACAAACCGACTCCCTCAGAGCCGGCGAGGGCCTGCTGGAGGGCAGCGGGATCGCCGATTGCTACGATCTTGAACGGTGGGGAGTACACCCGGCCATGCAGCAGCAGGGTGTTCCCGACGCAGCGTACCGCGCTGGTCGAAAGCACGCGGACGTTCATGATTGACATGGCCTCCGCGCCTCCGGCCCAGAGCGCGTTCACGACCGCCTGGACATCTCCCTGGTGGACGACCAGGTCGTCGTTGGTGGCACCTTTGGGCAGAGTCCCGTCGTCGCGTCGGGGCGCGTCGTTGAGCTCGACGATCAGCCCGCGGCCGGTGAGCTCGGTGAAGCCGGCCGCCTCCTGGCTGGCCTCGGCCCGGTCCCGCTGCCCCTTGATCGGGCCGTCCGCGTCGGCCAGCGCGGCGGTCTGGCCCTCGACCTCCTCGCGCAGCCGGGCGGCCCGCAGCTCGCTCGCCGCGACCTGCTCCCGCCGGTCCTCGATGAGCTGGGTCAGCTGGGGTCGCCGGTCCTCGCGCAGGGCGGTGCCGCCGGCGGTGGTCGCGGTGGTGGTGAAGAGCAGCCCGGCCGCTGCGGCGATCATCGGCACTCCGATCGACCAGCCCGACCGCCGCTGCCGTCGACGCCGTGGCAGCAGGGCCGCGACCGCTCGCCGCATGGCCTTCTGCCAGGACGCGGCGCCGGATGTGTACTCCACCGAGCGTTCCTTCCCCGTCGTCTGGTTGCTCCCCGCCACGGCGCGGGCCGGCGTTTCCGTGCCCGCCCGGTCCACCCGTTCCGGTCACTGCGTGCACCGGAGTGACCCCATTCGTGGCTTGGACGGCCCGTCGGGACTACGCTAGCTGTCGAACATTATTGGCCATGGACCGTCGCCCCCGCGCCCGGTTGTCAGGCCGGACGAGGTCGTCACCCCTCTGGAGAGCGTCGTGCCCAAGTCTCAGGTCCGCAAGAAGAAGGTGTACACCCCGCCGACGGACGTGCGTCCGACGGCGACGGCGGCGACGCGCAAGCCTAGCCCGGTGTGGTTGCCGGCGACCGCCGTCGCGTTGATCGTGGGCGGCATCGGCTGGCTGGTCGTCTACTACCTCTCCGAGCAGGAGTACCCGGTCGCCTCGTGGGGCTACTGGAACCTGCTGGTCGGTTTCGGCGCGATGGTCGCCTCGCTGATCCTGCTCTCCCGCTGGCGCTGACCGCCCCGGGCGCTGCACGGCACGATTAGGTCACCTGACGCAACCCCTGCCCGGCGCCTCGGCGCCGGGCACCCTATGGTGTGCGCAGGGCGGCGTGGCCGGATGCGAGATGACTCACGTTACTGCTGGGTAACGTTGCGCGTAGGCTGCACCGCATGACCGAGCGGAGCGAGGTCATCGACCGGTCCGGTCACGGGTGCGGCAGCGGCGTCACGCCGGTCCCGCACTGACCCGGCCCCGGTCGCCGAGCCGCTCGACCAGGCAGCAGACCGGGAGGCCAACTCGATGGGCAGCGTCCAGATCGTCACCACGATCCTCGCGGCCGCCATCACCGCCGTGGCGGTGTGGCTTGCGGTGCGTGCGGTCATGAAGATGACGGCGGTCATCCGACTGGGGCAACCCGCGCCGGAGCGGTTCACCGACAAGGGCACCCGCACGAAGACCATGCTGGTGGAGACCCTCGGCCACACCCGCATGCTCAAGTGGAGCGTGGTGGGGGCGGCGCACTGGACCGTGATGGTCGGGTTCGTCGTGCTGTCGCTGCTGGTGCTCGAGGCGTACTTCGAGGTCGTCACCCCGGCCGGCGGGCTGCCGATCATCGGCCACTGGACGATCTTCGGCCTGGCCACCGAGATCATCGGCGTGCTGGGCCTGGTCGGCATCCTGGTGCTGATGGCGATCCGGCTGCGCAACCGGCCGACCCGACCGGGCGGACGCTCCCGGTTCACCGGTTCGACCATGTGGCAGGGCTACTTCGTCGAGTGGATCGTGCTGCTGGTCCTGATCTTCGGCTTCGTGATCCGGGGCTTCAAGGTCGCCACGGACCACTTCGAGTACCCGGTCTGGGCCACCCCGGTCAGCCACGCCGTGGGCGCGGTGCTGCCGGACTGGCAGGACGGCGCCAGCGTCGCCGCTCTCATCAAGATCGCTATTTCGATGACCTGGCTCATCGTCATCTCGCTCAACGTCACCATGGGCGTCGCCTGGCACCGGTTCCTGGCCTTCCCCAACATCTTCTTCAAGCGCGAGCCGGCCCAGCCCGCCGGCTCCGGCCTCGGGGCGCTGCGCCCGATGATGAGCGAGGGCAAGCCGCTCGACTTCGAGGAGGCCGACCCGGAGAAGGACCAGTTCGGCGTCGCCCAGGTCGAGCAGTTCACCTGGAAGGGCCTGCTGGACTTCAGCACCTGCACCGAGTGCGGCCGCTGCCAGTCGCAGTGCCCGGCCTGGAACACCGGCAAGCCGCTCTCGCCGAAGCTGCTGATCCTGAGCCTGCGCGACCACGCGTACGCCAAGGCGCCGTACCTGCTGGCCGGCGGCGGCAAGGACCTGACCGGTGAGGAGAAGGCCACTCAGGCGCAGCTCGCCCACCTCGACGTGCTGTCGCTCGCCGAGGGTGACAAGCCGCTGATCGGCACGGCCGAGGAGGGTGGGGTCATCGACCCCGACGTGCTCTGGTCCTGCACCACCTGCGGCGCCTGCGTCGAGCAGTGCCCGGTCGACATCGAGCACGTCGACCACATCGTCGACATGCGCCGTTACCAGGTGCTGATCGAGTCGAGCTTCCCGTCCGAGGCCGGCGTCATGCTCCGCAACCTGGAGAACAAGGGCAACCCGTGGGGCGCCCCGCAGAACACCCGCGAGGACTGGACCAAGGGCCTGGACTTCGAGGTGCCCCGGGTCGGCGAGGTCGAGGACTTCGAGTACCTGTTCTGGGTCGGCTGCGCCGGCGCGTTCGAGGACCGGGCCAAGAAGACCACCCGGGCGGTGGCCACGCTGCTCAACGAGGCCGGCGTGAAGTTCGCCATCCTCGGCGAGGGTGAGACCTGCTCGGGCGACCCGGCCCGCCGGATCGGCAACGAGTTCGTCTTCCAGATGCTCGCCCAGCAGAACGTCGAGACCCTCAACGAGGCGTTCGAGGGGCGCGAGAAGGCCAAGCGCAAGATCGTCGCCACCTGCCCACACTGCTTCAACACCCTCGGCAACGAGTACGGCCAGCTCGGCGGCGAGTTCGAGGTCGTACACCACACCCAGCTCCTGGCCCACCTCGTCTCCACCGGCAAGCTCACCCCGGTGCAGCCGGTCGACGGCGGCGTGACCTACCACGACCCGTGCTACCTGGGCCGGCACAACCGGGTCTTCGCCGCCCCGCGCGAGGTGCTCGGCGACGCCATCGCCGGCGAGCTCACCGAGATGCCGCGCAACAGCGAGCGCTCCTTCTGCTGCGGCGCCGGCGGCGCCCGAATGTGGATGGAGGAGAAGATCGGCAAGCGGATCAACGTGGACCGGGTCGAGGAGGCCATGTCCACCGGGGCGAAGACGGTCGCCGTCGGCTGCCCGTTCTGCTCGACGATGCTCAACGACGGGGTCAACGGCAAGGGTGCCGGCGAGGAGGTCGAGGTCATCGACGTGGCCAGCGTGCTTCTCCGCTCGGTCAAGCCGGACGCGCCGCAGGGCGAGAAGGAGGCCGAGCCGGTCGCCGGCTGAGGTCGTACCTTCGACGTACGCACGACGGCGGCGGCACCCACGAGGTGCCGCCGCCGTCGTCTGCCCAGGAGGCGGGCGGGCGAACTTCTACCGCCGCGCGGCCCGTGGGACAATCTCGCTCATCGACGGACTCTTGCTCGGCACGCTGTTGCCCCTGGTCGGCTTCGTGCTGCTGACCGCCGGCAACGCGTTCTTCGTGGTCGCCGAGTTCGCCTTGGTCACCGTCGACCGCGCGGAGATCGACCGGCGGGCCGACGCCGGTGACAGCGCGGCGGCCACCGTACGCCGGGCGCTACGCGAGCTCTCCTTCCAGCTCTCCGGTGCGCAGCTGGGCATCACCCTCACCGCGCTGCTCACCGGCTACCTCGCCGAGCCGGCGCTGGCCCGGCTCTTCACCCCGCTGCTGCGCCCCCTGGGCGACGTCGAGCGGTTCAGCCCGCTGCTCGCCCTGGCCCTGGCCACGCTGATCTCGATGCTCTTCGGCGAGCTGGTGCCGAAGAACCTGGCGCTGGCCCGGCCGATGCCGACCGCGCTGGCCACCGCGGGGCCGATGCGGACCTTCGCCCGTACCTTCGGCTGGCTGATCCACGCCCTGAACGCCTCGGCGAACCGGCTGGTCCGCCAGCTCGGGGTGGAACCCCAGGAGGAGCTGGCCAGCGCCCGCTCCCCGGAGGAACTGGGCCTGCTGGCGGCCATCTCGGCCCGGGCCGGGGCGCTCCCGCCGGACACCGCGATGCTGCTGCGCCGCACCATCCGCTTCGGCGACAAGCGGGCCGCCGAGGCGATGACCCCGCGGGTCGACGTGATCGCGCTGCGGGCCACCGCCACCGTCGCCGAGCTGCTGGAGACGTCCCGGGCCACCGGGCGGACCCGCTTCCCGGTCTACGAGGAGACCCTGGACCTGGTCACCGGCGTCGCCGGGGTGCCCGACGCGCTCGGCGTGCCGCTGGCCCGCCGAGCCTCCACGACAGTCGCGGCGGTGGCCAGGGAGCCGGTGTACGTCCCGGAGAGCCTGGACCTCGACGGTGTCCTCGCCGCGCTGAAGGACGCCGACGCCGACCTGGCCATCGTGGTCGACGAGTACGGCGGCACGGACGGTGTGGTGACCGTGGAGGACCTGGTCGAGGAGCTGGTGGGAGAGATCGCCGACGAGTTCGACCCGGCCGCCGTGACGGACGCCGACGCGGCGGAGTTGACCGTGCCCGGTGGCGAGCGGACCGTTCTGGCCGACGGGGTGCTGCGCGAGGACGAGCTCGCCGAGCTGACCGGCTTCCGGCTGCCCGAGGGGCCGTACGAGACGCTGGCCGGGTTCCTGATGGCCCGGCTGGGTCACATCCCGGTGCCCGGTGAGACGGTCGAGGACTCCGGGTACGAGTTCACCGTCGTCGAGGTGGAGCGGCACCGAATCGAACAGGTGCGGGTGGTCCGCCCCGAGGAGCCGGACGGCGATGACTGAACTGCTCGTGGCGGTCGTCCTGCTGCTCGGCAACGGGTTCTTCGTGGGCAGCGAGTTCGCGCTGATCGCCTCCCGTCGTACGGTGGTGGAGCCCCTCGCCGCCACCTCGAAGCGGGCCCGCTGGGCGCTGTCGGCGATGAACCAGATCCCGCTGATGATCGCCGGCGCGCAACTCGGCATCACCGTCTGCTCGCTGGGCCTGGGCGCGATCGCCGAGCCGGCCCTGGCGCACCTGCTGGAGCCGGTCTTCCACGCGGTGGGGCTGCCGGACGGCCTGGTGCACCCGATCTCCTTCCTGCTGGCCCTCGGCGTGGTGGTGTTCCTGCACACCGTGGTCGGCGAGATGGTGCCGAAGAACATCACGCTGGCCGGGCCGGAGACGTCGGCGCTCTGGCTGGGGCCGGCCATGCTGGCCTTCTGCGTGGCGACCAAACCGCTCCTGGTGACCATGAAGTGGGCGGCCCGGCTGGTGCTGCGGCTGTGGGGGGTGGAGGCGACGGAGGCGGTGAAGACGGTCTTCACCGCCGAGGAACTGGCCGGGCTGGTGTCCCAGGCGCGGACGGAGGGGCTGCTCGACGCGGAGGAGCATGCCCGGATCACCGGGGCACTGGCGCTGCACCGGCGGACGGCCGCGGACGCCCTGCAACCCTGGTCGACGGTGACCACGGTGGCCGAGGACGTCTCGCCGGCGTCGCTGGAGGTGCTGGCCACCCGGACCGGCCGGTCGCGCTTCCCGGTGGTGCAGCGGTCGACCCGCCGGGTGCTGGGCTTCGTGCACGTCAAGGATGTCCTGGGGTACGCGGGGACGTCCCGCCGGGCGCCGGTGCCCGCCGACGTCTACCGGCCGCTGGCGGTGGTGCCGCCGGACCGTACGCTGGCCGATCTGCTGCTGGCGATGCGCCGCGAGCGGCGGCACATGGTGCTGGTGAGCGACGGTCGGCGGCCGCTGGGTGTCGTCACGCTCGACGATGTATTGACTGCGATCGTTGGAAAATGAGCGAACACCCTTTGTGTGCAGGCGATTGCGCAGACAGGATGGAATGAAGACCCACCTTGATTCCGGTGCGTGACACCCCTAATGTTGCACCGGCCGCTGTGGGTCGTCTGCCTCCTTCTTCCCCCTAGCGAGGCGCCCGGCGGTCGGTTGCAAAGGAGTCGGTGACCGGTGGCAACCATGCCCCCCCATCGTCAGCCCACCCGTCCGGCGGGCCTGCGCCGGGTCGTCCACCGCCTGCTCACCCTGGTCGCCGCGGTCGCCGTCGGCGCCGGGATGCTCGCCGTGCCGGCGCACGCCGCGCCCTCGCCGGAGGAGATCGAGGCGGCGATCGACAAGCAGTGGGAGCAGCTCGAACCGACGATCGAGCAGTACAACAAGGTTCGGGCCCAGCTCAAGGTCAACCGCAAGAAGTCGGCCGAGCTGCAGAAGAAGATCGAGCCGCTGGCGCTGCAGAGCGAGCTGGCGATGAACCAGGTCGGCGAGCTGGCCTCGCGGTACTACATGACCGGTCCCTCGCAGGAGATCAGTGCGCTGCTGGTCAACACCCAGCCCGGCACGCTCGCGGAGCAGCTGACCATGCTGGACCGGCTCGCCGCACAGCAGCGCAAGGAGGTCGAGGGCGTCCTCGCGGTGCGCCGCAAGTACGACGGCGAGAAGAAGAAGCTCGACGCGCTGATCGCCGCCGAGGCCAAGCAGGAGAAGGACCTGGCGGCCAAGAAGACGAAGATCAACGCCGAGATCAAGCGGCTCCAGGCGTCGATGCCGAAGACCACCGTGAAGGTCTCCGGTTGCCCGACCATCAACGGGGTGGTGAGCACCGCCGCGCAGACCGCGATCAGGGTGGCCTGCGCACAGGTCGGCGAGCCGTACGTCTGGGGCGCCGACGGCCCCGACTCGTTCGACTGCTCCGGTCTGACCCAGTACGCCTACAAGGCCGCGGGGATCTACCTGACGCACTTCACCGGTGCACAGTGGAACGAGGGCCGGTACGTCTCCCGCTCCGAGGCGCGCCCCGGTGACCTGGTCTTCTTCTTCAGCGACCTGCACCACATGGGCCTGTACCTGGGTGGCGGGATCATGGTGCACGCGCCGCGGACCGGTAAGCCGGTCCAGGTCACGAAGATCGACTACATGCCTGTGGCGGGTTTCCGCCGGGTCACCTGACCCTCCGCATGACGCACGAAAAGGGCCCCGGCACCGCCGGGGCCCTTTTCGCCATCTGCGTACCGCCGACACGGAGTGTCACGGCCCGGCGGGTTGCGGATCGATAACGGCCGTCTCTACTCTGGTCATTCGTCGGCCGCCACAGGTCCGTCCAACCCGGGCGGTAACGGCCGGTACCGCCGAGTCGCCTCCGGGCGAGCCGGGGACCCAGGTACGCCGGGGTGAATCCGCAGCCACTGCGGTAGGGCGCTCCCTTCCCGCCCGAACCCGTCAGCTAACCCGGCAGGCGGTCGCGGAAGAAGGAGCACGGAACCCGGTGGCACACCATGCCCCGCGGCCACCGTCGCGTCGGTCGACCCAGGTCGCCCGGTGGACGGCTGCGCCGCGATCACGCTGGTCCCGCTTCACCACCGTCCTCGCCGCCCTGGCCGGGGTCGCGGTCGTCCTGACCGGCGGCGCCACCGCGGCGCACGCCGACCCGTCGGTCGCCGAGATCGAGCGGCAGATCGACGAGGACTGGAACCGCCTCGAACCGATCATCGAGCAGCACAACGCCACCCGCCAGGACCTGGCCCTCAAGCGCCGGCAGGCCGACGCGCTGGCCCGGCGGATCGAACCCCTGCAACTCAAGGTGGACCTGGCGATGGACCAGGTCAGTGGGCTCGCCGTCGAGGCGTACAAGGGTGAGAACGTCTCCACGGTCAACGCGGTGCTGGGCAGCCGGTCGCCGAGCGACGTGATGGCCGGCCTGGAACTGCTCGACCGGTTCGCCCGCCGCCAGCAGCAGGAGGTGCGCACGGTCGTCGAGCTGCGCGACCAGCTCGCCGCGAAGAAGAAGCCACTGGACGAGATGGTCGTCCAGCTGGCCCGGGCCGAGGCGCAGCTCGCCGCCAAGAAGAAGCAGATCGACACCGAGATCGCCCGGCTCCAGAAGCTCCGGCTCAAGGTGTACGGCAGCGGTGGCGGCGGCCCGCTACGCCCCGCCCCCTGCCCGGCCGGCTACCCGGGCGGCCCGGGCGGGATCGCGGTCAAGTTCGCCTGCGCCCAGATCGGCAAGATCTACGTCTGGGGGACCGCCGGCCCGGACCACTACGACTGTTCGGGCCTGACCATGGCCGCGTGGGCGAAGGCAGGTGTGTCGCTGCCGCACAACGCCCGGCAGCAGCGGGCGGTCACCGCGCGGATCGACCGGTCCGCGCTGCGTGCCGGCGACCTCGTCTTCTACTACGCCGACCTGCACCACGTCGGGATGTACGTCGGCGGGGGCTGGGTGGTGCACGCCTCCCAGTCCGGCGAGCCCATCAAGATGAAACGCGTCGACGACGGCCCGATCAACAGCTACGGCCGACCGGGCTGATCAATCGGCAGGGGGCTCCCGCCGCGCGGGGGCCCCTTCGCCGTCAGCGGGTGGGCCAGGTACGCCAGTGCTGCCAGGACCGGCTCGCGGTCGGGCCGCGCTGCCCCTGGTAGCGCGAGCCGTAGACCGCCGAACCGTACGGGTGCTCGGCCGGCGACGAGAGCCGGAAGATGCAGAGCTGGCCGATCTTCATGCCCGGCCAGAGGGTGATCGGCAGGTTCGCCACGTTCGACAGCTCCAGCGTCACGTGCCCGGAGAAGCCGGGGTCGATGAAGCCGGCCGTCGAGTGGGTGAGCAGGCCGAGCCGGCCCAGGCTGGACTTGCCCTCCAGCCGGCCCGCGAGCTGGTCGCCGAGGGAGATGACCTCCAGCGTGGAGGCGAGCACGAACTCCCCCGGGTGCAGGACGAACGGCTCGCCCTCCGGCACCTCGACCATGGAGGTCAGGTCGTCCTGCTGCACCGCCGGGTCGATGTGGGTGTAGAGGTGGTTGTTGAAGACCCGGAAGAGCCGGTCGAGGCGCACGTCGATGCTGGACGGTTGCACCAGCGTGGGCTCGAACGGCTCCAACCCGAGCGTTCCCGCCTTGATCTCGGTGACCAGGTCCCGGTCGGAGAGCAGCATCGGCACACCATATCGAAACGGTCCGGGCGATCTGCGCGTCGGACTGCGCATTCGTACACTTGTTCGATAGACTGTCCGCATGGCTTCCTGGTCCGACTTCGCCGCCGACGAGCCCCGCCTCGCCGATGGGATCCGCCTTCTCCTCCAGCAGTACGGGCCGGGCTTCGGCTACCTGGCCACCGTCCGCGCCGACGGTGGGCCCCGGGTGCACCCGGTCTGCCCGCTGATCACCGACGACGGGCTCTACTGCTTCGTGGTCGACTCGCCCAAGCGCCGCGACCTCGAGCGCGATGGTCGTTACGCGCTCCACTCGTTCCCGCCGGAGGAGACCGACGACGAGGCGTACGTCGCCGGGCGAGCCCGGCCGGTCGTCGACCCCGTGCGGATGGCCCGGGTGGCCGAGATCGGTCGGGCCGCACCCCAGGTCGACTGGCGGCTCTTCGAGTTCAGCATCGACGTGGCGATGCTGACGCGGCGCGGCCACGGCGGCGCCTGGAGCCCCGAGGGTGGCCGTCCGGCCGTCCAGGTCTGGCTCGACCCGCGCGCCGCGCATCCGGTCGCCGACGCCGGCGTACCCGATCAACGGCCGACCCGACGCGGCCGGCACGGCTTCGACACCCGCCGCACGGCCGCCTGACCCCGCAAACGGCGGTGCCGGCCCCGTCGTGAGACGGAGCCGGCACCGGCGTTGTGGTGCTGGGCTTTGTCAGGCCGCGCGGTAGGCGTTCCACGCGGTCAGCATGCGGCTCGCCTGACCAGGGGTGAACTGGTACATGCACGAGTCGTAGGTGTAGTCCATGAAGTTGGTGATCGGGTCCAGGCCGGCTGCGGCGCAGGTGTCCCGACCGGTCGGGCACTGGAACGCCGCGGAACCCTCGGCCGGGGTGTCGTCGACGCTGTCACCCGAGCCGGAGCACCCACCCTGGAAGGTGTGGTAGAGGTTCAGCCAGTGGCCGATCTCGTGGGTGCCGGTGTCGCCCTGGTTGTAGTTGGTGGCGGTGCCGCCGGGCAGCGACTCGCTCAGCACGACCACACCGTCCATGCTGTCGAGCTTGCGCTTCGGGAACGTGGCCCAGCCGAGCAGGTTGTCGCTGAGCTCACCCAGGTACATGTTCAGGGTGTTCTTGCCACCCTGGCGCAGCTGGGTCTTCATCGCCCGCTCGGCGCTGGAGCCCTGGACGATCGGGTACCACGCCGGGTTCGTCACCCGGTTGATGCTCTGGAGCTGGAAGCTGAAGGCGGTGGCGGCGCCGCCGGTGGCGCCGCTGTAGGCCTGGTTGAGCACGCTGATCTGGGACGTGATCATCGAGTCCGGGATGTTGCCGCCGGCGCGGGTGCCGTCCCGCTGGATCACGTGCACCACGACCGGGACGGTCACGGTGGCGAGGGTGGTCGCGCCGGCGCCGGCGCGGAAGTTCGCCCGCTCACGAAGCGCGGTGGCGAGGTCGACCTCGCGCTCACTGACCTGCTTGGCGGTCAGCTCGTTGGGCTCGTGCTTGGCGATCCCGCCCTTCTTGATCCGGGCGTCCGAGTGGACGTCGGCCGGCTCGGCGCAGGAGGCCCCGCCGGGAGCGGCGGAGAAGGCGGAAGCAGCGGGAACGACGCCTACGGCAGCGGTGCTGAGCAGCAGCGCGAGGGTCGTCGACGCGACACCGGCGGCACGCCGGGTCAGCAGGTTGGGACGGAGTCCCATGGGCCCACCTCTTTCTCGCGGCACGACAGGGGGTGTGTCGCACCGTGGCTGGGAACGTGGGGGTGACGTTACAACCCATCGACGGATTTGAGAACGGTCATATGTTGCCAGTGTGAAACTTTTGCACTGGGGTGACTACTCCTGGGGTTCCATCGACGACGGTGGGTCAGGTTCGGCGCGCCGGGGTACCTGGGTGCGCGGGCTCGGTGACCTCAGGTACAGTGGTGCCGCCTGCGGGTGTAGTTCAATGGCAGAACATCAGCTTCCCAAGCTGACAGTGCGGGTTCGATTCCCGTCACCCGCTCCACGATCGAGGCCCTGGTCAGGACGCGAGTCCGAGCCAGGGCCTTCGACGTTTCCCAGGCTGGTTCGCTCAACTCCGACGGAGCGACTCCACCGACTGGCCAGGACGCCAGTTACCTGCGAGCTCTGGTCGATGGTTCGTTGTTGGCTCGATCGGTAACGAGCCGCCTCCCGTTGTTGACGGCCCAAGCAGGTCGACGACTGCTGCCACGATCGTCTCGACGGCCCGAGCTCCATGCTCTGAGGTATCGATCTCAACGACGGCGTCGACGCCCTCCGACGGTTCGAAGATCGACCGTCTCATCTCTCCCCGCTGGAACAGGGATAGGAGTTGCTGGTCGATGGCCCCGCCTTCGGCCGCCCGAGCGCCAAGCCGCCGGCCGATGACCGCATCCTGGGCGACGACGTGAACGGCCAGCACTCGGCTGCCACCCGCGACCAGCACGCCTAGCAGCTCGCGGGACAACACCGAGGACTCCACGACGAAGCTCACCCCTGAGGCCGCGAGTAGCCGGATCGCCTCGACCATCACGGCCTCAGCGCGGAGGCTGACGGGACCACCGGCAACGTGGAAGTCCCGGTCGAGCCGGACCCACCCGTCCTCCACGACGGAGGCGGAAGACAGCCCAAGACCTGTTTTGATCTCATCGCGGGTCAGGAACGGGATACCGAATCGGGCAGCCGTTGCAGAGGCAATGGTGGTCTTCCCAGCCCCCGGACACCCGCAGACAGCAATCACCACCGGCCGTTCCCTCACCAACATCCGCCGATCCTGGCAGACCCGCAGACCCGCTGTCGACGTGACGAGCGTGAGCACCAGGGCGTCATGGGCCACCCGCACGGCTGGTGCCGTCGAACCGGTACAACCCACTACCGTCCATTCATGACCGGCGTTTGGGTGGCATGGGGGCTGCTGCTCCTCGGGCTGGTGTGCGGGCTGGCCGCGATGGGGGTGATGTCTGTGCGACGGCGAAGGCGGGCGGCTTTCCCGCAGGACCGGGCGGCGGTGCTGCGGGCGGCGCGAGTCGCTACCCGCCAGATTGCTCGGGACGGGCGTCGTACTCGGCGGGGCTCCCTCCGCGGCAAGGGCGGTGGCGGCAACGATTCTCTGGCGGCGGATGCGGCCTACGGAAGCGACGGCGGAACGCCGAGCGGCGTGTAACCGATTCGATGGATCTGGCGTGCCATTGGGCCAGGACAACCGAGGCCACCAAGGACCGTCGTAGCCAGGCCGCCACGTTCGTTGCTACCGCCTGCCGCCCTTGCCGTCCGTCAACAGCAGCCCGTCGGGCCCGTGAGTGCCGAGGTGCCCCGGGTTTCACACCGCCTCCGCTGGACGGGGGCGCTGTTGCAGGTATTCCCGCGCACGTGGCACCGGGTCGTGTGCGTACTGCCCGGGCATGCGGGAGCGGTGAGCGGCACAGAACTTTCGCAGGGTTGAGGTGATCGGCAGCAGCTCCCAGCGCGGGTGCGGCTCGTACTCCGCAGTGGCGCGCAGCAGCTCGGGCAGTGGCGTCCAGCCATCGTGGTCGAAGGCCCAGCGGCCGTTGCTGATGATCACGTGACTGACGTAGGGCTCACCGAACTGACGTAGGCCGACGATGCCGAAGCCGGCTGAGGCGTACCGCTCGAGGGCGACCCAGGCGAGCACATGGCAGGCGCCGGCGGCGAAGAACGCCTGGTCCGACCGCTTCCATGACAGCCGTTGATCGGCACGTTCAGCCGGCGTACGACGAAATTTGGCCGCAGGAGTGTAGGGCGTCCCCATGCCGGCAGTATCCAGCAAGGAACCGAGGCCATGGGGGCCTCCGTGTCGTGGCCGATCAGGCTGATGTCGACCGCTCTGGTGCTCACCGGCGGCCCGGCGGTCGACAAGAGCACCACCGGCCGGCTGCTCGCGCGCCGGTGCGCTCGAGCCGCCCTCATCGACGTGGACGACATCCGCCAGTTGGTGGTCGCCCGGGCTGCCTGATCGTGCGCCTGCACGTCTCCCGTGAGGAGGCGTGGCGACGGGCGGGGACCAGGAGGGTCTTCCTGACCGACGCCGAGTTCGAGGCCCGGCATCTTCAGGACCGGCGGCAGCCGCCGGCTGCGGACCATCATCTGGAGGTGACCTCGCTGGACGTCGAGGTGCAGGTGGAGGCGGTACGCCGGCTCTGGCAGCCCACCCGGTGACGGCGCGCCGCTCACTCCTGGCGGTGGCGGCCCTCGCCGAGTCGGTGCAGCAGGGCCAGGTCCGCCCGGTCGACCTCCCGCGGTTCGTAGCCGCTGTGGAACAGCAACTGCTGGTCGACGGAGATGCACCCGACCTCCCGGCCGACGACCGTCCCCGTGGTGAAGCACGCCTTGGGCCAGCGGAAGGTGGTGCCGTCGAGCCCGGCCTGGTGGCCGTCGCCGGCCTCGTCGAACGCCAGCGGGTGGAGATCCACCCGCCTGCGTCCCTCGGCGACCACCTCCACCCGGACCGGGCGCCAGTCGGTCTCGACGACGTAGCCGAGCCGACCGAGAGCCTGCAACGCCGCTGCTTCGTGCTCCGCGGGGATGCCCAGGTCCAGGTCGCGGTGCGGACGGGTCTGCCGCCCGACCAGCGCGTCGACACCCCACCCACCGCTGATCCACGCCGGGCAGCCGGCGGCGGAGAGCGCGTCGAGCACGGCGTGCACCTCGTCGGCGTCCATGTCCGAGGTGTCGATCATGTCGACCTGTCTACCGGATCGAGGGGTCCAGGGCTATCGGAATCGGCTGGTCCTGCGGGTACCAGCGCAGCTCCACCACGTCCTGGTCGCGGACGTAGACCGAGATGGCCGAGCCCCGGGCGCCGAATCGCCCCACCGGCCCTTCGGTCACGTCGAAGGCGCCGGACGGGATCACCGACTCCCCGTCGAGCGGCGCTGTCCCGCCGCCCGAGCCGAGGGCAGCGGCGTGACGCAGCGGGCACCACCGGCGCTCCTCAAGGTGTACCGGTGATCATTCCCGGGGCACGAACCTCCAGAAGGGACAGTATGGGTCGCCTATCTGTCAGCATCGCCGCCGGCGCGTTGGGGCTGGGACTCCTGGTCACCGGCCAACCGGCCGTGGCGGGAACCTCTTACGATCAACCTCTCGTGACGGTCAACTCCACGCTGGTCGGCGCCGGCTTCTCCGACATGGTGAAGAGCGCCACCACCGGGCGGATTCTCATTTCGAGCGGTCGGGACTACGACGCCATCCAGGTCGCCGACCTCGACGGTAAGATCATCGGCACCGTTCCCGGCCAGGCCGGGGCGAGTGGGCTCACGCTGAGCAAGGACGGCCGTACGGCATATGCCGCGCTGTTCGACGCCGGCGCCATCACGGCCATCGACGTGGCCAGCGGCACCGAGAAGGCGCGGTACGTCGTAGGCACCGACACCTGCCCGTACGACCTCGCCCTGGCCGGCGGCAAGCTGTGGTTCAGCTACGGCTGCTACGGCATCTCGCCGGCCCGCCTCGGCTCGGTGGACGTGACCGATCCGGCCGCCCCGATGACCCTCGACCAGGGTGGCTACCTGACCTACACCCCGCGGCTGGAGAGCGGGTCGATCGACGACGGACTGCTGTTCGCCATGGTGGAGGGCGTCTTCCCCAACCAGCTGATCAGCTACGACGTGTCGAGCGGCGCGGCGGTGCGGCGTACCGCGCTGGAGGACAAGCTCCAGAGCGTCTCCGAGTTCGCCGTCACCCCCGACGGCTCCGCCGTCCTCGTGGCGACCCCCGGCGAATACCAGTTCACCACCAAGCTCGCCCGGTACTCCGTCACCGACCTGACCGAGCAGGGCCGGTACGCCGTGCCCGGCTCCGTCGTCGCCATCGGCATCGAACCCGACGGGCGGATGGCCACCTACTCCGACGACCTGGGGCTTGCCTACTTCGCCCCGGGCGAGTACGAGCCGCGCTGGGTGGTCTACAAGGACTTCGCCTCGGGCCTGGACCCGGCGAACCGCGGAATCGCCGTCGGCGCCGAGAATCGGCTATACGTGGCTACCCGCTACATCAGCAACTCGACCATGAACCTGACGGCCGTCGACGCCGTACCGGTGGAGCCGCCGCCGGTCGAGCCCACGCCGGTGGACACCTCGCTGAGCGTCGACGCGCCCGGCTCGGCGACCGTGCGGAAGCCAGTCACGTTCACCGGCGGGCTGGCGACAGCCGGCGACACGGAGATCGGCGTACGGACGGTCCGCGTGACCCGCGAGGACAGGCGGGGCACGGTCGCCCTGCCCGACGTGCAGACGGCGGCCGACGGTACGTTCACCGTCACCGACGTGCCGCGGGTGACCGGTGAGACCACGTGGCGGTTCATGTTCGACGGTACGGAGCAGCTGTTGCCGTCGAGCTACTGGGTAGGGCTGACTGTCAGTCGGTAGGCAGGTGATCGGCGGCGGCCGTCCGGAGACGGCCGCCGCCGGCAGCTCAGGACGGCCCCTTGGAGCGGATGACCTTCACTGTCCCGGGTCCCGCTCGGCCACGTACCGTCCGACGTTGGACAAGGGTGAATCAGTCCACGTCGACGGGCCCACCAGGCTGGGGCCGCGAAGCGGCCGAACAGGGGTGACCGGCGCGATGCGAATGGTGGACGAGATCCGGACCCTGGTCGAGGCGATCGACCCGGTGGACGACGTGGAGGCCGCGCACCGCGCCGAGTGCGTCGACTGGCTGGGCCGCACCGACGACGTCTTCCGCCGGGCGAAGCCGCGCACGCCGTCGCCGCACCTGGTCGCGTACTTCCTGCTCCGCGATCCGGCGGACGGCGCCGTCCTGCTGGTCGATCACCGCAACGCGGGATTGTGGCTGCCCACCGGCGGCCACGTCGAGCCCGGCGAGCATCCGGCGGCGACCGTACGCAGGGAGGTGGTGGAGGAGTTGGGCGTGCCGGCGATCTTCCCGCCGGTGCCCGGCGAGCGCCCGCTCTTCGTGACCGTCACCCCGACCGTCGGGCCGCCGGCGGACCGGCACGTCGACGTGAGCCTCTGGTACGTGCTGGCGGGCCGGCGCGACCAGCCGCTCACCCCGGACCCGGGCGAGTTCCGCGGCGTGCGCTGGTGGACCCCGGCCGAGGTGGTGGCGGCGGACCCGCGGACGCTGGACCCGCACCTGCCCCGGATGCTGGCCAAGCTGGCCGGCTGAGCCGGAAGCGTCCGGCCCGGGCCGTACGCTGCCGATCATGCGGATTGGCATTGTGATCCTTCCCGACCAGCGCTGGTCGGAGTCGCAGCACCGGTGGCGGCAGGTGGACGAGTGGGGCTTCGACCACGGGTGGACCTACGACCACCTGGGCTGGCGGGACCTGGTCGACGGGCCGTGGTTCGACTCGATGGCCACGCTGACCGCCGCGGCGACGGTCACCTCGCGGATCCGGCTCGGCACCCTGGTCGCCTCGCCGAACTTCCGGCACCCGGCGGCCTTCGCCCGGCAGATCACCGCGCTCGACGACGTCTCCGGGGGACGGGTGCTGCTCGGTCTCGGTGCGGGCGGCATCGGCTTCGACTCTGCGGTGCTCGGCGGCGAGACGCTGCCGCCGCGGCAACGGGTGGACCGGTTCGCCGAGTTCACCGAGCTGCTCGACCTGATCCTGCGGGAGGACGGCACCACCTGGCGGGGCGAGTGGTTCGCCGCGGTGGACGCCCGCAACAACCCGGGCTGCGTGCAGACGCCCCGGGTGCCCTTCGTGGTGGCGTCCAACGGGCCGCGCTCAATGCGGCTGGTCGCCCGGTTCGGCCAGGGCTGGGTCACCACCGGCATCGGCGGCGACGACATGGCGGCCTGGTGGGACGGGGTGGCCGAGGTGTCCGCCCGACTCGACACCACCCTGGCGGAGGCCGGCCGCGACCCGGCCACGCTGCCCCGCTACCTGTCCCTGGACGCGGCGCCGGTCTTCTCGCTGAGCAGCGCCGACTTCTTCGCCGAGCAGGTCGCCCGGGCGGCGGCCCTGGGCTTCACCGACGTGATCACGCACTGGCCCCGGGCCAGCAGCTGGTACGCCGGCGACGAGGCGGTGCTGGTCGACGTCGCGACCCACCTGCTGCCGGAGCTGCGTACGGCGTGACCGTCAGGTGCTGAGGTCCCCGCCGGCGATGCCGCCGTCGCCGGCGGAGATCAGCCGGAAGCGCAGGCAGGCGATCTCGGTGTCGTCGCCGACCGGGGTGCCGACCCGCGCCCAGTAGGCGGCGTGCCCCGCCCGCCACTCCTCGATCGACCGGTCACCCTCCCCTTCGGAGCGGGCGAACTCCCAGGGGACGTCGGCGAAGCGGCACACCTCCAGCCCGGTGATCTCGACGACCCCGACCAGCGTGTCGTGGTCGTCCACCAGGGCCAGCCGCTCGCCGACGTGCTCCAGATCCTCGCCCTCCTCGGCGTACTCGGTGAGCAGCCCGGCGGTGGCCGTCTTCACCCGGGCGAGCACGAGCGTGTTGAGGTTGGCGCGCACCGGCCCGGGGGTGCCGAGGGCGAGCGTGCGCAGTCCACCGATCCGGGGCCACATGCCGCCGACGCTACCCCGCCGGATGATCACCGTCGCGGCATTTGGTCGGCCCCACGCTCGGGGGGGCGCGGCCGCCGTGAGGGGCGACGACAGGAGGCGACGATGGCCGGCCGGCGTGCCGTGCTCATTCCCGGGCAAGGGTTACGACACCCGCTTTCCGCTCTTCGCCTACACGCGCGAGGCGCTGCGCCGGGGCGGCTTCACCGTCCAGGAGACCTCCTGGCAGGCGCCCGACCGGTTCGGGCCCGACCGGGACGGGTTGACCCGCCGCCTCACCCCGCACGTCCTGGAGATCCCCGACGCCGGACCACGGGATGATGGTGCCGGCCCGCTGGCCCGCTCGGCCGAGGTGCTGGGTCGGGTCTGCACCGCCGTGGAGGAGTTCGTTCAGATCAGCTGACCGGCCAGGCCGGCGGCGGCGAGCACCCGTTCGTCCCCGGTCAGGGCGTGTGCGTCGAGCACCGCGTCGGCCAGCTTCACCACGTGCGCGTCGCCGTGCCGGGCGGCCCGGGCGAAGACCTCCGCCGGGGCGCCGGCGGCCACCGCCGGCATCCGGGCGCCGTTGGCCGGGGCGTACACCGCGGTCACCGCCGCGGTGGCCGACCAGGCCGCGGCGAGGCTGGGCGCCCAGAGCGCCGGCTCGAGGGCGGGCAGGGTGCGCAGCACCGCCGTCGGCGCGGTCACCGCGTGCACCAGCATCACCGCGTTCGCGTGCCCGAACCGCAGGTAGTCCAACGCGGCCCGGTGCACGAGGGTGACCAGACCCCGTTCCGCGGCGGCGGGCGTCCGCGCGGGGCGCAGCGCCGAGACCGCACCCTCCCATTCGGGTACGTCCCGCAGCCGGCCCAGCCGGGCCACGATGCCCCCGGTCCGGTCGGCGATCCGGGGCAGCGCGGCCAGCGCGGCGGCCACGTCCGGCGTCCCCTCCGGGTCCCCCGAGCGTGCCGCGCTCGCGAGGCCGTCGTCGTGCCCGTGCCGGTCGCCGGCCGGATCGTGGCGCCACGGGTCGGCGGCGCCCGGCACGGGTTGCCAGCGGGCCGCCCAGTAGCCGAGCGCCTGCCCCAGTTCGGCCAGCCGGTCCGGCGCCGGGCCGTCCTCGCGCAGCACCCGGACGGCGTGACCGACCCGGATCACCCCGTGGGTGGCCCCGGCGGCGATCCCCGGCAGCAGTCGCGGCCACCACTCGCCCAGCACCTTCCGCCAGGGCCGTTCGCGCAGCTCGCGGTCGAAGTGGGTGAGCCAGTCGCCGACCCGCTTCGGGTCGCCGAGCGCGTCGCGCCAGTCCTCGATCGGCCGGAGGCCGCGGGGCAGCTCGTCGAGCCGCCGCAGGTAGTCGTCCAGCCAGCGGTGCACGCTCCGGTCGTGGCCGTGCCGGACCAGTGCCTCGACCGCCATCGGCCCGTGGTTGGAGAGCCAGCCCTCGAACTCCGGGCCGGTGCGGTGCAGCCGTCGGTACGCCTCGTCCAGGATGCCGTCGTTCATAGGTCGATCCTGGAACCTGAAGTTCGGTTGAGGTCAACCGTGCAGCCGGTCGGCGGTCAGCAGGCCGCGTACGCCCAGCTCGGTGGCCCCGCCGGGCGGGCAGTCGACGACGATCGCGGCGGCGCCCACCCAGTGCGCCCCGCGGGCCGCGCAGATCTCCCGGATCGCCCGGACCTGCGCCCCGGTGGCCACCCAGTCGTCCACCATCAGCACCCGGTCTCCGGCACCGAGCCGGCGGTCGGCCACGGCCAGGTCGACCTGGCGGCCACGGAAGTCCGGTGGGCTCTGCGCCCAGGTCAGCGACCCGACCGGCAGTCTCCCGTCGCCCGGCTTGTGGGCGGCGACGAAGCCCACCCCGAGCGCGGTGGCGGCGAGCGGGCCGAGCAGCAGCCCGGTGACGGCCGGGGCGACCACCACCGTCGGCGCGGCCGTCCGGAAGGGCGCGACCAGGGCGCTCCCGAGCCCGGCCAGCACCTCCGGGTCCCGCCACCAGCCCGACGTGTCGCTGACCAGGTGGCTGCTGCCGGGGCCGGTGTCGACCCAGCGGAACAGTTCCACGAGACGTTCGCACAGCTCAGTGGCCATCCGCCCATCTTCGCCGACGAATGCCACCGATGGCATTCTGGGCCGTACGGCCCAGCACGCCTCGGATGATCGGCTACACGTATCACTGCAATTCGGGCGATACCTACATGATCACGTTGACGTCGGAAGTGCTTCTCTCGTTACGGTCCGACCCGATTTGCTCATTGACGAAAGGACCGGCCGGTGGCTGGCAGGCACTCCCGTACCCGCATGTTCTCCTCGCCGGCCGGCATCGCCGCCACCGCGGCGGTCGGCGTGGCGCTGGCCGTCGGTGGCACCGTCGGCGCGGTGCAGCTCACCTCGAGCGACGCGGGGACCTCGGCCGTGGCCGAGGCGGTGCCCAGCGCCGTCACCCCGAGCGCCACCACCGCGTCGCCGACCCCGAGCGCCAGCCCGACGCTCTCCCCGAGCGCGAGCCCCTCGCCGACCGTCACCGCCAGCCCGAAGGCGACCCGGACCCAGGCCGCCTCCCGGAGCAGGACCCGCACCGCCACGCCGAAGCCCTCCGCCACCACCAGGAAGGCCGAGCCGAAGAGCACCGTCGTGGAGAGCGGCTCCTGCGGCGCGTCCTTCTACGACGAGGGCCAGATGACGGCCAACGGCGAGACCTTCAACCCGGACGAGCTGACCGCCGCGCACAAGACGCTGCCGTTCAACACCCGGGTCCGGGTCACCAACCCGGACAATGGCAAGTCCGTCACCGTCCGGATCAACGACCGTGGGCCGTACATCGACGGCCGCTGCATCGACCTGTCCCGGGCGGCCTTCGAGGCGATCGCCTCGGTCGACCTCGGTGAGCTGACCGTCACGTACGAGGTGCTCGGCTGACGGTGATCGGACCGCGGTGGCGACCCGCCCGGCCAGAACACCCTCGGACGACGGGTCAGGTTCATTCCCGGGTTCACGTCCATCAGGCATGCTGTCCCTCGTACGTACGCATGCCTTTCAGCCGGGCCGCGGCCCGCTGAGCCCCGCATCCCGCGCCGGTGTCGGCGCGGCCCTCGGTCTGCTCGCGATCGTGTCGGCGGTCGAGCTGGCCGACGGCGGCACGGCCCACTACGTCGCGCTGATGATGCTCGCGCCGATCCTGGCCGCCGGCTTCGCCTCCTGGCGGATGGTGCTCGGGGTGGGGCTCGTCGCGCTGGCCGTCGGAGCCGCCTTCGCCCTCGCCGAGCCCGCGGCCTCGGTGACCACCGGAGTGGACCTCGCGGGCATCGCCGCCGCCGCCCTGGTCGCGGCCGGGGTGGCGGGGGTACGGCAGCGTCAGGCCGAACGGATCGCCGAGCTGTCGAAGCTGGCGTCGGTGGCCCAGCAGGCGGTGCTGCGCCCGCTCGGCCCGCAGGTGGGCACCCTCGCCGTCGCCGCCCGCTACATCTCCTCGACGGCCACCGCCGAGATCGGCGGCGACCTGTACGAGGCGATCGACACCCCGTACGGCGTCCGAATGATCATCGGAGACGTCCGGGGCAAGGGGCTGGACGCGGTCCGGCTGGCCAGCATCGTGCTCGGGTCGTACCGGCACGTGGCGTTCGAGCGGGCCGACCTGCGGGCGGTGGTGACCGACCTGGACCGGGCGGTGGCCCGCAACGTGGGCGACGAGGACTTCGTCACCGCCGCGCTGGTCGAGGAGCGGGGTGGGACGCTGACCATCGTCAACTGCGGGCACCCGGCGCCCTTGCTGCTGCGTCGGGGCGCGGTGATCCCGCTGGAGCCGCCCGCGCCGGCCCCGCCGCTCGGGTTCATGCCGGTGGTCCGGCCCCGGGTGGAGCGGTTGGAGCCGGGTGACCGGCTGTTGCTCTTCACCGACGGGCTCGGCGAGGCGCGGCGGGAGGGTGAGTTCTTCCCCACTGCCGACCGGGCCTGGCGGTTGCTGGGCCACGGCACGGTCGGCGACGGCCTGGCCTCGCTGGAGACCGCGCTGGTCGAGTGGGTGCACGGCCGGCTCGACGACGACATCGCCCTGGTGCTGATGGAGTACACCGGCCCGCGCAGCGGCGCGACCGTGCCGGTGCCCAGCTGGGAGGTCGGCGCGGCGGAGAGCTGACCCCGCCCGTAAGCCGAACCGCAGGTGTGTAATCGCTGTCACTTCCGTGATCGGCTTGTCGTTGGCTACCGGCGAGTAATACAGTCGGGGTTACTCATCGGTAACACCTGTCCGGAAGCGGGGCCAGCGAGCATGACCCACTACAAGAGCAACCTTCGGGACCTCGAGTTCAACCTGTTCGAGGTATTCGGGGCGGACCAGGCCTTCGGCCAGGAGCCCTACTCGGACCTGGACGTCGACACCGCCCGTAGCGTCCTTGCCGAGGTCGACCGCCTCGCCCGCGAGGACCTGGCTGCCAGCTACACGGACAGCGACCGCAACCCGCCGGTCTTCGACCCGTCGACGCACACCGCGCCGCTGCCGGAGTCGTTCAAGAAGTCGTACCAGGCGTTCATGGACTCCGAGTTCTGGCGGATGGAGCTCCCGCCGGCGCTGGACGGCACCCAGGCGCCGCGGGCGCTCGTCTGGTCCATCGCCGAACTGATCCTCGGCTCCAACGCCGCCGTCTGGATGTACTCCTCCGGCCCCTCCTTCGCGAACGTGCTGCACACCGAGGGCAACGACCAGCAGAAGCAGTGGGCCAAGCTCTTCGTCGACAAGCAGTGGGCGTCCACCATGGTGCTCACCGAGCCGGACGCCGGCTCGGACGTCGGCGCCGGCCGTGCCCGCGCCGTCGCGCAGCCGGACGGCTCGTGGCACATCGAGGGTGTGAAGCGCTTTATCACCTCGGGTGAGCACGACCTGAGTGACAACATCATCCACTACGTGCTGGCCCGTCCGGTCGGCGTCGAGGGTGTCGGTGGGCCGGGCACCAAGGGCCTCTCCCTCTTCGTGGTGCCCAAGTACCACTTCGACGAGAACACCGGCGAGCTGGGCGAGCGCAACGGCGTCTTCGCCACCAACGTCGAGCACAAGATGGGCCTGAAGGTCTCGAACACCTGCGAGATGACCTTCGGTGAGCACGGCGTACCGGCCAAGGGCTGGCTGCTCGGCGACAAGCACGAGGGCATCCGGCAGATGTTCATGATCATCGAGCACGCCCGGATGATGGTCGGTACCAAGGCGATCGCCACCCTCTCCACCGGCTACCTGAACGCCCTGGAGTACGCGAAGAACCGGGTGCAGGGCGCCGACCTGATCCAGATGGCCGACAAGGCCGCCCCGCGGGTGACCATCACCCACCACCCGGACGTGCGCCGCTCGCTGCTGCTGCAGAAGTCGTACGCCGAGGGCCTGCGCGCCCTGGTCTGCTACACCGCCTCCTGGCAGGACAAGGTCGCCATCGCCGAGGCGGTCGGGGACGAGAAGGCCATCAAGCTCGCGCGGCGGGTCAACGACCTGCTCCTGCCGCTGGTCAAGGGCGTCGGCTCGGAGCGGGCGTACGAGCTGCTCGGGCACGAGTCGCTGCAGACCTTCGGCGGCTCCGGCTTCCTCCAGGACTACCCCCTGGAGCAGTACGTCCGGGACGCGAAGATCGACACCCTCTACGAGGGCACCACCGCGATCCAGAGCCTCGACCTGATCTTCCGGAAGATCGTCCGGGACAACGGCAAGGCCCTGATGGCGGTCGCCGGCGAGATCCAGGAGTTCATCGCCTCCGAGGCCGGCAACGGCCAGCTCAAGGAGGAGCGTCAGGCGCTCGGCAAGGCGCTCGGCGAGATCCAGAACATCCTCGGCACGATGACCGGCTGGCTCGGTGAGGCGCAGAGCGGCGACACCCGCGCCCTCTACAAGGTCGGCCTGAGCAGCCGCCGCTTCCTGCTGGCCATCGGCGACCTGGTCGTCGCCTGGCTGCTCCAGAAGCAGGCCGACGTGGCGCTCAAGGCGCTGGCCGGCGAGGTCTCCGCCGCCGACAAGGCGTTCTACACCGGCAAGGTGGCCGCCGCCCGGTTCTTCGCCCGCGAGGTGCTGCCCCGCATCGGCGCCGACCGGCGGATCATCGAGGGCGCCGACCTGGAGATCATGGACCTGCCGGAGGAGGCGTTCTGATCCCCTCCGGGGTGATCGGCCCGGTTCGACCCTGACGACGGTGGGCGGGGGGGGCGAGCCCGCCGGCCGGCGGCGGGTATGCGCCCCGCGCGGCCGGGGGGGGGGGCCCCGGGCCG